>CAMCFL010000481.1 GCA_945873715.1 Akkermansia muciniphila | reverse complement strand
CGACGAGAGTTGCTGCTCAACCCGAGTCCAAAACTGTTGGCGCGCGCGGTCGTAGGCGGGAGAAGCAACCTTGAGCGTGGAGGCGTAGGCTTTCACCGCCTGAATCAAAACGCCCTCCCGTTCCTCCGCGTAGGTGACGCCCTTTTCGTAAGCAGCGCGACCAAAGTCCGTGAACATGGCAGCCGGGAGGGAATAGGTGGACTCGACCACGTCTTCGATCTTGGCCTTGTCGGTAACCAATGCACCGACCCAGAGCGATGTTTCCGATGAAGCTTTTGCGTGGTTCAATGCCAGCGGTCCGCTGACCGCATCCGATCCGGACCGACGCGCGACGGACACGGCGGCCAACTGCCGCCAGAGGCTCCGTTTGGTGGAGGCCGGGAGCAAAGCGAGTTCGTCCTTGCGCTTGATGACAGTCGCGGTGGCCTCGCGAAACGCCGGGAAGATTGGGTAGTCGAGTCCGTTGGCGAGGATGATGGAGAGTCCATCTTCGGCCAAGCGGACGGCCCGGCTCAGCGGCAGTAGCCTTCCGAGATAGGTTGTGTTGGCATTCTCTATGGCAGCCTTGGAATCCGCCTTCTCGACGTGTTGTTCCCAAACTGGTTTTCCCCAACGATTGGTACCGTGGAAGTCCCTGCTGTTCTCTCGGGTAAGCAGATTGCGGTGGAGGGTTTCCAACAACGTGCCGCCGAGCACCAGAGTGTGAACCATGCTGGACGGCGCGCACGGGGCGTGGTTGCTCGATCCTTTGCCTGCCGTCTCGTCGCCATTCCATCGGGCAACTCCAATTCGTCCGCTGGGCGCGAAGCACTGGAAGGTCAGGAGATTGAGAGCCGAGCGGATCGAAGCTAGAATTCGATCTTCTCCAGCCCGGTCATCAAACAACGTCGAGTTGTTCCCTGTGGCCAGCGCAAGGTCGAGTTTGGTGGCCGCGTTGCCTTCGTCGGATTCCTTACCCGGTTTCAGGTTGGGCAGTTGGAGGAATCTTGGCCCCTCTCCGTACAGCTCGAAAGCAGGCTTCCACTTGCTCAGGTACTCCCGGACGTACGCTTGGATGAGCGGTTCGCACGTCTCCCACTCGTCTTCGTCGGCAGGCCCATTGAGTGCGGCCTGAGTGATGCAGATCAAGAGGCGCATCAGGGCGATGCGCTCGTGGGGTTTGACCGCGAGGTCGCGCAGTTCGTGGGCCTGGGCGAAGAGGTCGTGCAGGCTGAACAGGCCGCGGCGGCCATCTGCGCGCAGCGCAGGAATCCAAGGCTCAAGAGTCAAATTCATCGTCATCATCCTTCCATTGTTGCTGGGGCGTTTGGGTGGGGCGTTCGGTAAAGATGCCTAGACGCGGGTCGTAGGTCATGGCGGAATCTTCCTCGGCAAAAAGACAGCGGCCATCATTGCCTACTGTGGCCACAGTGGCACCGGTCGGACCATGCAGGGCGAGCCAGGGTGGACGCGGGGCGTTGGCGGGCACCATCCAACTTGGCGCGCGAACGATCCATCGGTGAAGGAACTTGGCGGAGGCCCTTCGCCATTCATGTTCGCTGATGCCCACGTGGCTGCCGTCGAGGCCGACGACAACGATGGTCCCGTTCGAACCGGCGGTAAGTGAGCGCAGGAGAACCACGGACCTGGTGGGAGCACCTTTGCGACGCGTGAGGATCTCGTCCTTGTCGTCGAGCATCGGATTTCCCAAGACCCGAGTGGCGGCCTCCGCATTGGCGGCGAGCTCGCGCTTTTCGGCCTCCAACTGGGTGTGGAGTTCCTGCCAGGCTTCCGGTTCGTTCGCCGCTGGATCGGCGTAGGTGGCTTCGAGCAGCGGGCGGATGTCGCCGGGCAGCCGAAGTTCAGTCTTCACGCGCCAGACTTCCAATGTGCGGAGCAGAACGTAGGGTGCGTAGACCCGGGCGCTGCGGCCGAGAGCTTTGGTCAGTGCTTTCGGGTCGGCGGGGGTCGGCAAATCGGGATGCCGAATCCAGAACTCCGGCGCGATCACGCAACGGTGGGCCCGCTCGTGTCGCCAGAGCCGACCCAAGCGCTGGAGCAGCATGTCGGTGGGGGCTAGATCGGAGACGATGAAATCCAAATCGATGTCGACGCTCTGTTCCACGACCTGAGTTGCGACCAGGATGCTACCGGGGCCTTCGTCGGGCCGATTTCTTCCCAGCAGTTCCAGCCAGTCGTCTTCCAGTTCGGCGCGGCGATGAAAGGGGAACCGGCTGTGCAATAGGCCAACACGGACGGTGTCTTCACGTGCGGAACCCGAGACGGCACGAAAGGACTCCTGCGCTTCGACCACGGTGTTGCGAATCCAGAGAACATGCTGCCCCGATTCAGCCCGGCGGATGAGTTCATCGACAATCGCGGCCTCAGGGATGGCTGCTGTTCGAAGCGTGATCGGCCTACGACTCGGCCATTCCGGGGCAACGACGGTCACGGCGGAACAGCCGGGAGTGCCACTGGAAATCAGCGGGTAGGCAGAGCTTTGATCGGTTTCTGGGACTCCAGCCTCGGCCAACAGTTCCCGGCGACGGCCGGCCGTCAGTGTGGCGCTGAGGACGATGACGGAGCAGTGCAGTTGGACCAATTCCCGGATCAATGCGCCGATGAGGGTTCCGGTATAGAGGTCGTAGGAATGGATTTCATCCAGGATGACGACCTTTCCAGCCAGCGCGAAACGTCGGACGAAGAAGTGCTTCACGGCTACGATGGCTTGAAGCGCCTGATCGATGGTACCCACGCCGTAGGGGGCCAGCAGCGCCTGTTTGGCCGAGGCAAACCAGGAACGTGCTTCCTGGACTGCCTCGACTGGATCGTCGCCGTCGGTCTTGCCGAGAGACGTGAATGACGGATTGAGGCGGAGAACAAAGTCGTCCTCCAACCAAGCGTTGCCGTGAGCCAGTCGAAGGGAGGCAGCGTCGACCAATGTGTTCTGAAGGAACGCCCCGACGCGACGATGGATTCGGTTGCTTGTCACCTGGGTCGGTAACGCAAAATAGATCCCCTGGTGGTGGCCAGCGGCGATGAGTTGCTGAGCGGCGAACAGTGCAGCCTCCGTTTTTCCGCAGCCCATCGGGGCCTCAACAATGATTACGCCAGGCTGGAGGGATGCCACTCTGACTGCCTCCTGAACCGCGTTCGGAACGAAAGTGCCGGTCGTCGCGGATCCAAAGGCTTCGGAGAAGCTGGTCGCCTTCAGTTTCGAACCTGGCCAATCGATCCGCCGCAGGGCTTCGCGTGCATTTATCCGCGCAGCCTCAATGGGCAGCCCCATCTTTGGTGAAAACCAGATCTCATTGGAGGCAATCCAGTCGGCGACGGTGATCAGGCCAGCGAGCAACCAGAGGTCGGCAAGACTCGTGGTCGGCGGCGCAATTGGAAGTTGGCCAAAAGTGGATTTGAGTTCCTCCAGAAGGTGTCGCCGGCTCGCCTCGGCCCATTCTGATAATGCCTCCAGGTGCGTACCGCTGTTCAATCGGGCATCTCGTCCCTTCGGCCGTCCGTGATGCGCTCCGACGGCGATCGCCCAGAGTTTTCCAGACGCCAGATCCGGG
>CAMCFL010000480.1 GCA_945873715.1 Akkermansia muciniphila | reverse complement strand
ATCGCCGCCTGAGGGCAGGCGGCCTGCAAGCCTCGCAGACGCAAGAGGCACCCCGATCAGGCACGGAGCTTGCCCCGTCGATTCTTCCATGTGATGCAAGGGTCCATGCAAAAGATCCAGATCCTGTTTCCGGACCCGCAGATGGAGGCCCTGCGCCGACTGGCCCGGATCGAGGATCGTCCAGTGAGTGAGATCGTCCGGCGTGCCGTGGAGCGGGACATGGAACTGCGGTCCGGACTTCTTCATCGAGCGGACTCTGCCGTCCCCGGATTCCCGACCTTTGACGGGGGCAAGGTGCTCACTTCGGCTGCCCGGATGAAGTCGGTCATCCGTTAGACTGATTCTCCACTCTTGTTGCTCGGGGCGAGACCGCAGAAGGTGGCAGGCTGTCATGTCCGTCGTATTTCACCCCGGTCAACGTTGGGTCAGCGAGACCGAGCCCGAACTGGGTCTCGGTTCCATCCGTCAGGTCACCGCCCGCACGGTGGTCGTCGGGTTCGGCGCGAGCACCGAGACCCGCGAATACTCGTTGGAGAACGCCCCGCTGCGTCGGGTGCGGTTCCGTGCCGGGGACAACCTGTTGTTGCGCGATGGCACAACCGTGACGGTCGAATCCGTCGTCGAACGGAAGTCCCTGCTCGCCTACCGCGGCGGCGGACGCGACCTCTGCGAGAGCGAGTTGAGCGACACCCTCAGCTTCAACCGTCCCGAGCAACGACTCTACGCCGGCGAGGTCGATGAACCGGCGGTATTCGACCTGCGGGTGGCGGCGCTGCGGAACCAATATCGACGCCGGAAGTCGAAGGTCCGCGGGTTCGTGGGCGGTCGGATCGATCTCATCCCGCACCAACTCTGCATTGCCTCCGAAGTGGCGGGCCGCCTGGCGCCGCGGGTGTTGCTGGCCGATGAAGTCGGGCTCGGCAAGACGATCGAGGCCTGCCTGATCGTGCATCGACTCCTGCTGACCGGCCGCGCCCAGCGGGTGCTGATCCTGGTGCCGGATTCGCTGGTGCATCAGTGGTTCGTCGAACTGCTTCGCCGCTTCAACCTCTGGTTCCACCTGTTCGACGAAGAGCGCTGTGTCGCCATCGAAGCCACCCATCCGGAAACCAATCCGTTCCTCGACGATCAACTGGTGCTCGCCAGCCTCAGCCTCTTCACCGGGAGTGAACGCCGACGGCAACAGGCGCTGGCGGCCGGCTGGGATCTGCTGGTGGTGGACGAGGCGCATCACCTGGGATGGGCACCCGAGGGCGTCAGTCCCGAGTACGCCGTGGTCGAGACCCTGGGCCAGGCCACCGCGGGGCTCCTCCTGCTGACGGCGACGCCGGAACAACTGGGGATGGCCAGCCACTTCGCCCGGTTGCGTCTGCTCGATCCCGACCGCTTCCACGATCTCGCCGCGTTCATCCGCGAAGCCGACGGCTACCGCGATGTGGCGCGCCTGGCGGACAAGATCCTGAATCGCGAGACGTTCGTTGCCGCAGAGGTGACGGCGCTGGTGGAAATCCTGGGGGAACCGGAATCGCTCCTCGGACCGCGTCTGGCGAAGTGGAACGACGATTCCGTGCGCACCGGCCTGATGGATTCCCTGCTCGATCAGCACGGAACCGGGCGGGTGATGTTCCGCAACACCCGCGCCACCATCAGCGGCTTTCCGCGTCGGGTCGCAAGGCTGTGTCCCCTCGACGAAGACGGCGACAACGTGGAACTGTTCGAACGGCTGACGGAGGAGTTCTCGGCCGACGCCGACGCCCGCCTGGTGGCGCATTTCGAACCGGATTTTTCAGCGGATCCGCGGGTGCACTGGCTGGTCGACCTGCTCCGTTCGCTGGACGGCGAAAAGGTGCTGCTGATCTGCCGCACCCGGGCCAAGGCGGAGACCCTGGAACGCGAGGTACGGAAGTGGATCACCGTGAAGCTGGCCGTGTTTCACGAGGGCCTGACGTTGATCCAGCGCGACCGGCACGCCGCCTGGTTCTCCGAGGACGACGGCGCCCGTCTGCTCCTCTGTTCCGAGATCGGCAGTGAAGGACGCAACTTCCAGTTCGCCCATCATTTGGTGATGTTCGATCTGCCGGTCGATCCCGAACTCCTGGAACAACGCATCGGCCGACTCGACCGCATCGGGCAGACCTCGGAGATCCAGATCCATCTTCCGTTTGTGGTCGGCAGCGCCCAGGAGGTGCTCGTGCGCTGGTACCACGAAGGCCTCAATTCGTTTGAACGAAACCTTCAGGGCGGACGCGCCCTGCTCGAACAGTTCGGTCGCCGCATCACCGACCTGGCCCACGAGTTCCATGACCACGGCGCGGCAGCCCGACGCGACCTCACCGCGTTGATCGCGGAAACCCGCATCGCCCGGGAGGAGCTCAGCGTGCGACTGGAACAGGGTCGCGACCGGTTGCTGGAACTGAATTCGTTCCGTCCACAAGTCGCCGCCGGGATCGTGCAGGAGATCCAGAAGCAGGACGCCGACCCGACCCTCGACCCGTTCATGGTCGCGGTCTTCGATCATTTCGGAATCCACGTCGAGGAACTGGCACCGCGCACCTATCAACTCGGGTCCGCCGGCGTGTTCGCCGATTCCTTTCCCGGCCTGCCGCTGGAGGGAATGACGGTCACCTGCGATCGCACCCGCGCCCTGTCCCGGGAAGACGTGCAGTTCCTCACCTGGGATCATCCGCTCGTCACCGGAGCCCTCGACCTGCTGCTGGGGACCGACAAGGGCAACAGCAGCTTCGGCGTGTGGAAGGATGGCAAGGGCACCGGCCTCTATCTGGAGACGATCTTCCTGCTCGAATGCGTCGCACCGCCCGCGCTCCACGTCGATCGGTTCCTTCCGCCTGCGCCCCTGCGCGTGCTGGTGGATCCGCAGGGCAACGACGTCGGCAACACCCTCGACCGCGATACGCTGTCCCGGCAATTGCGCCCGGGCGATCCCTACCCCTACGTGGCCCGACGCGAGATCCGGGAAGAACTGCTGCCGGAGTTGCTCGAACGGGCCGAAGCCATTGTGCAACGCCACCTGCCGACGGTCGTCAGCCAGGCCCGTCGGGAGATGACGGTCCAACTCGACGCCGAGATCGCCCGTCTCAAGCAACTCGCGAAGGTGAACCCCAGTGTGCGCCCCGCGGAGATCGAAGCCTTGGAACAACAGAAACGTTCCCTGCACCAACTCCTCGGCACCGCACGCCCCCGCCTGGAATCGATCCGACTCATCGCGAGGGTGTAGGCAGGACGAGCTTCGCGAGTCCGTAACGCCGGAAGTTGTCGCCGGAGACTCGTATCACTCGGGAAACCGCGGTGGTTTATCCGCAGATGGCGCAGATAACGCAGATGGGGAGGCACTTGGAGGCGTCGAAGACGAATTGGCACTCGCACCATCAGGTGCGGAAGGGGCGCATCTTGACCCTGCCCCCCACCTGGCATCGGACAGCCTCGTCCGTTCCGAACGCCCGAGGGGGCAAAGAAGTTGAACCGCGGATGGCGCGGATGAGCGCGGATGGGACGGGACTCCGTCACGGAATCAGGCCGTGGGATGAATC
>CAMCFL010000479.1 GCA_945873715.1 Akkermansia muciniphila | reverse complement strand
GGCCTTGGCGTCGAGCCGCCAGAGCGCGGTGCCGCCCTGGGGCAACTCGGGCGAGATGGTCCAGTCCTGGAGGAAATTGGCCCGGTAATGGAAGATGCGACCGAGGCGGCCCTCGTCGATCAACTGCTTGGCGAGAACCACGGCCGGGCAACGGCGGTAATTGTACCAGACCATATTGGGTACGCCGGCCTTGGCGATGGCGGCGACCATGGTCTCGGCCTCCTTGGGATTCATGGCGAGGGGCTTCTCGCACAGGATCATCTTGCCGGCCTTGGCGGCGGCGATGGCGATCTCCGCGTGGAGGTTGTTGGGGACCGCGATGTCAATCAGGTCGATGTCATCCCGGGCGATCAGCTTCTTCCAGTCGGTCTCGGTGGACTGATAACCCCAACGGTCGGCGAACACCTTGACCTTCTCCGCGTCGCGGGCGCAGACCGCCTGGCGGACGAGTTCGTACTCGGAGTCGAAGAAGTTGCCGACCTTGGCGTAGGCGTTGGAATGGGCACGGCCCATGAAGCCGTAGCCGATGAGCCCGATGCGGATCTGTTTCTTGGCCATAAAACTGGTAGTGCTCTTGGTATCAACCGGCCGGCGCAGGACGACTCAGCCGCCTTGCCGCCGGGGAACGGGGCAAAGGCTATGGAGGCGGCGCGCGCCGGGGAAGGGGGAACTTACTTGTTGACCGCGTCGGGATGCGGACGGCGGCGGAAGAGGATGGCGCAATGGCCGATGGTCCAGACCAGGTGGCTGCGGGTGGAGCTGGCGAGGAGGGGGGAGAGCTCGTGCTTCTGCTCCTTCAACCCGGTGAACTTGACCTTCACCAGTTCGTGGAGTTCCAGCGCCTGGTCCAGGCTCTTGATGAGCTCGGGCGTCAGGCCGGCATGGCCGACCTTGATGACGGGATCCAGCTTCTGGGCGCGGCTCTTGAGGTCGCGCACCATCGCATTGGGCAGCTTGTCCAGGGCCTTGGCCTGGTTTTCTAGGGACGGGGTATCGTTCGACATGGAAATTCAGAGTTTCTGGATCTTGGAAAGGAGCCCGGTGGTGCTGCGACCGGGGAGGAAGGGAATGAAGGCGATCCGGCCCCCGTGGGATTCCACCGCCCGGCGCTCGTCCTGGTTGATCGTCTCAAGGGTATAGTCACCACCCTTCACGTACACATCCGGCTGGGCCACGCCGAGGAAGCGGACCGCCCGGACCTCGGGAAACACGAACACGGCGTCGACACAACCGAGGGCGGCCATCACCCGGGCCCGATCCTCTTCGGGGACGACCGGTCGGGTCGGGCCCTTGAGTTCACGGACCGAATCGTCGCCGTTGAGCCCGAGCAGCAGCAGGTCGCCCTGGGCGCGGGCGCTCTCCAGGTAGCTGACGTGCCCGGCGTGGAGCAGGTCGAAGCACCCGTTGGTGACGACCACACGGCGGCCCGCGGCCCGTTGGCGATCGCGCCAGGCTGGCAGGGAAGCAGCGTCGAGGATCTTGTCAGCAGACGACATTGACGCGTCAGTCTAACGCGTCCGTGCCGCCGGAGCGCGTTCTTTTTCAGTCGGCGCGGTTCCGAGTTCCAAGTTTCACGAGACGTGAGTTTCAAGTTGCCCGCAGGACTTCCTTCTCCGCCCGTGGCGATCGTGAAACCCGCGAAGACTTGAATCTTGAAACTGAAATCTTCCGCCCCCCCGCTCTGCGGCGAGCGGGCGGGCGGCGAAGCTGGGCGCCTCTTGAGTTTGTTGTCACGAATGTAGGCCCGCTGCCCTCAGCGGGCGCCTTCACCTCGCCGCCTGAGGGCAGGCGGCCTACATCCATGACAAACTCAAGAGGCGCTGTGCGCGACCCTTTCCCCCATAACCGGCCCTTGACCTTTTGTGTGGGGAAGGGATGCTACGCGGCTCCGGTTTCGGGGAAACGCGCGCTTATGCAGCATATTCGTAACATTGCAATCATTGCCCACGTCGACCACGGCAAGACGACGCTGGTCGATTGTCTTCTGAAGCAGTCTGGCACTTACCGTTCCAACCAGGCCGAGACGCAAGTCGAGCGTCTCATGGATTCGATGGACCTCGAAAAGGAAAAGGGGATCACCATCCGGGCCAAGAACGCCGCTTTCCGCTACAAGAACTACCATATCAACATCGTCGACACTCCAGGACACGCCGACTTCGGCGGCGAAGTGGAGCGGATCATGAACATGATCGACGGTGTGCTTTTGGTGGTGGACTCGGCTGAAGGCCCCCAGGCCCAGACCCGATTCGTCCTCCGCAAGGCCCTGGAGGCCGGTGCCAAGCCGATCGTGGTCATCAACAAGATCGATCGCGAGAACGCCAACCCGAAGAAGGTGCTCGACCAGGTGTTCGAGCTCTTCATCTCGCTGAACGCGACGGATGAGCAGCTCGATTTCCCCTTCATCTACTGCTCGGCCAAGATGGGCTACGCGAAGCTCGAACTCGACCACGTCACCGGGACGATGGAGCCGTTGTTCGATGCGATTGTGAAGTATATCCCGCCGCCCCGGGCGCATGCCAGCGACGGGTTCCAGGTGTTGGTCGCCAACCTCGATTACAGCGACTACATGGGTCGTATCGCCTTCGGAAAGATCTATTCCGGCAAGGTTGCGGTCGGCGATCCCGCCATCTGCCGTCATGGCGATGGCCGCATGACCAAGGCCAAGATCACCATGGTGTATCACTTCGAAGGCATGAAGCGCATCGAGGTCAAGGAGGCTCACGCCGGTGACATCGTCGGTCTGGCCGGCTTCGAAGACGTCTTCATCGGCGAGACCCTTTGCGATTCCGAGGCTCGCCCTGGGCTCCCGTATCTCCCGGTCGATCCGCCCACCATCCAGATGGAGTTCGCCGTCAACGACGGTCCGCTCGGCGGGCAGGACGGCAAGTTGGTCACCGCCCGGCATCTCTGGGAGCGCCTCGTTCGCGAGATCCGCACCAACGTTGCCTTGCGCATCGCCCAGACGTCGGACGCCAAGATCTTCGCGGTCTCCGGCCGTGGCGAGATGCAGATTGCCATCCTGGTCGAGCAGATGCGCCGCGAGGGTTATGAGGTCCTGGTGTCGCGACCCGAAGTGCTCTGGAAGAAGGGTGAGAACGGGGACTCGCTCGAACCGATCGAGAAGCTCTTCGTCGAAATCCCCTCGGAGAACCTGGGTGCCGTGATGGAGAACCTCTCCTTCCGGAAGGCCCAGATCACCAACATGAATCACGTCGGATCGCAGGTCTCGGTCGAGGCGGTGATCCCGATGCGCGGTCTGATCGGTTTCGAGACCGACCTGGTGAACATGACCAAGGGCATGGGGGTCGTGAGTCATCTCTTCCACGAGTACGGCGAGGACCGAGGCGAGATCGCCGCCCGCAAGAACGGATCGTTGGTCTCGATGGATGGCGGCGAGGCCACGGCCTACGCGCTGAACATGGTCCAGGAACGCGGCCGACTGATGGTCGAGCCGGGTGACATGGTTTACGTCGGCATGATCATCGGTGAGAACGCCCGCGAGGCGGACATCCCGGTGAACCCGGTGCGCGAAAAGAAGCTCACCAACATGCG
>CAMCFL010000478.1 GCA_945873715.1 Akkermansia muciniphila | reverse complement strand
GGCCCGCTGCCCTCAGCGGGCGCTTTCAAATCGCCACTCACCACATTGTCTCCCATGCCTGCGGTTGACGGACAGGCGTCCGGCTCCACTCTGCCTGCATGCTTCGACTGGAGGATCTGGCGGAATTGGTGACTGCGCACGGTGCGGCGTTGTCGGCCCGGGTGAAGGCCTTTGAAGTCGCCGGACGATCCTTCGACGGAAACCAATCCCCGTCCCTGATGGGGGTCGTCAATCTCTCGGCCGATTCCTGGTATCGGGAGAGTGTTTGTCTGACGGCCGATGCCGCCATCCGTCGCGGCCACGTGCTGGCAGCGCAGGGGGCGGCGATCCTCGACATCGGAGCGGAATCCACCCTGGCCCATGCCGCGCGGGTCGATGACGCGGCGCAAAACAGTCAACTGCTGCCGGTGGTGAAGGCGTTGGCCGGGGCAGGGCACGTGGTCTCGGTGGAGACCTATCACCCGACGGTTACGCGCGCGTGCTTCGAGGCGGGAGCGCGGGTTCTCAACCTCACCGGCACCGGGCGGACGGCGGAGATGTATCGCATGGTGGCGGACCACGACGGGGCGGTGATCCTGTGTCATGTCCAGGGGGCGAACGTGCGGGAGGTGACCGACTTCGACTTCGGGGCAGATCCCACGGCGATGTTGTACGAGTACTTCGCCCGACAGACCGAAGAGGCGACCCGGAACGGCGTCACCCGGATCTGGGTGGATCCGGGCCTGGGGTTCTATTACCGGAACCTGAAGGATTCCTCTGCCCGGATCCGGCATCAGATGAACGTATTCCTGAACACCTTCCGGCTTCGGACCCTCGGGTTTCCCACCTGCCATGCGCTGCCGCATGCCTTCGAGTGTTTCGAGGACGAAGTCCGCTGCGCCGAACCTTTCTTTGCGGTGCTGGCGGCCTTGGGGCGGACGGATCTGTACCGGACTCACGAGGTCCCGCGGGCCCGGGGGGTGTTGCAGGCCATGGGAGTGTGGTAAGGGGCGCGGGTGGAAACTCAGTTGGTTGCAGCGGTTGTAGGCCCGCTGCCCTCAGCGGGCGGTTCTTGCCATCGCCGCCTGAGGGCAGGCGGCCTACACCCATCGCCAACCAACGATGCGCCCGAACGCGAGAAACTTCCCTTTGCATCGCAGGGAGGGCTCAGCAACGCTGCCACGGTCGTGACGAAACCTTTGGCGATCGTTTTCTACGAAAAGCTGCTTCCCGGCAGTCGCATTGGCCATCAGTTGGCCGATCTCGGCTGGCGGGTGATCGAGGTGAAGATGGCTTCCGAGCTGGTGGCGCAGGTGCGTTCCCAGCGCCCGGTGATGGTGGTCGCCGAACTGGCCCTGCGGACCGGGGATCTGTGCCCGGTCATCACCGAACTGAAGCGCCTGCCCGAGACCAGCCACGTGCCGATCCTCGGGTACGGCGATCCGAAGAACCAGAAGCTCGTCGATGCCGCGCTCCAGGCCGGGGTCCGGTTGGTCGCGGCCGAGGCCGGCCTGTTCGATCAGTTGCCGCATCTCCTGGAACACGTCCTCGCGGTGGATTGATCCCCGTCCGATTTACAGCAAACTCCTCCTCCAATGGCCATCCCCGTCGTCTCCCTGTCCCAGGGCATCCATGTGGTGCACCTGTTCTTCCGCATCGACCGTCTCCGGTGGTCGCAACTCACGCCCCAGGAATCGGCGGCGTCACTGCAACGGCTCCAGGCCCTGTGCACGGACCATGCAGGTCCGGCACATCCGCGGGTCATGTTGTTCGTCAATGTCGGGGGAAAGGCTGACATCGCCGTCGTGCTGTTCGCTTCCCAGTTGCAGGAGGTCAGCCGCCTGCAACGCCAGTTCGAACGGGCGTTCCCCGCTGGAAGCCTGGTGCCGGTGTACAGCTATCTCAGCGTCACCGAACTGCCGGAGTACGTGACGACCGACGACGACCTGCGCCGGATGCTGCAACACGGCGAACGCAAGCTGGAGCCGGGGAGTTCCGGCTTCGAGGAAGCCTTAGCCGCTGCCAAGCAGAAGAACATCGAGTACCAGCATTACCGCCTGTACCCCGAGTTGCTCGACTGGCCGATCCTGTGCTTTTACCCGATGACCAAGAAGCGCGAAGGGAACGACAACTGGTACAGTCTGGACTTCGATTCCCGCAAGAAGCTCATGGGCGGTCATGCGCGGACCGGACGCAAATATGCCGGGAAGATCTCCCAGCTGATCACCGGCTCGGCGGGTCTCGATGACTGGGAATGGGGAGTGACGCTGATGGCGGAGCGCCTGGATGACGTGAAGAGCATCGTGTATGAGATGCGCTTCGACGAGGTCAGCGCACGGTTTGGTGAATTCGGACCTTTCTATATCAATCTCCGAATCTCGCCGACGGATCTCTGGTCGCATCTCGGCCTCGACTGAATCGTCATGCTGGAAACCTTGAACCCTGAGGCCGTCGTGCTGGAGGCAGCGAGGACGCCGATGACCTCGATCGTCCGGCACCTGTATGTGCACGTGCCGTTCTGTGCCCACAAGTGCGAGTATTGCGCCTTCTATTCCGCGCCGCCTTCGGGAGATCAGGTCAACCGCTACGTGGACGCCGTCGTCCGCGAACTCGAATTGGTGGCACCCCGTTGCCAGCCCGAGACGATCTTCTTCGGTGGCGGTACGCCGTCCCTGCTCAACCTTCGGCAGTGGGAGACCGTCCTCGAAACGATGCGCCGGTGGGGGTTGCTCGGTGCGAAGGAATTCACGGTCGAATGCAATCCGGCCACGGTCTCGGAAGACAAGGCGCGCCTCCTGCGATCCGCCGGGGTGAATCGGATCTCCATGGGGGTGCAGTCCCTCGAACCAGCTCTGCTCGAACGCCTTGGCCGGATTCATTCCCGCGACATGGTGTTCCGCAGTTACGACACGCTCCGTGCCGCCGGCTTCGACAGCGTCAGCATCGACCTGATGTTTGCCATCCCCGGCCAGACGATGGAGATCTGGCGTCGAACCCTCGACGAGGCGCTCGCGCTGGGAACGGAACATCTCAGTTGTTACGAGGTGATCTACGAGGAGGACACCGCGCTGTACGAGCAGTTGAAGGCGGGCAAATTCGATCTGGATGAAGACCTGGCCTGCGATCAGTACGAGACGCTGGTCGATCGTTCCGCCGAGGCCGGCTTCCAACAGTATGAAGTCGCCAATTTCGCCCGGAACACCCGAGCCAACGGCGGCGCGCCGGAGCTTGGTGATCCCGCCGAGGGTCTCGCGATGTCCGATCTTCCGACCTTCGCCTCCCGACACAACGCCGCCTACTGGTTGGGGCGCGACTTCTTCGGGCTCGGCCCCAGTGCCAGCGAATACGTCGATGGCGTCCGCTCGCGGAACTGGTCCAACACCACCCTCTACTGCGAGCAACTGGAGCGGGGCCGCCGGTCGAAGGAGTTTGCGGAGGCGCTGCCGCCGCTCAGTCGCGCCGGTGAACTGGCGGCGTTCGGTCTGCGAATGAATGCCGGATGGCGTTACTCGGAATTCGAGAAGCGCACGGGATTCGATCTCCGCACCGAGTGGGCCGAGGATCTCCGGGCGCTGGAGGCGTGCGGATGGGCCGAG
>CAMCFL010000477.1 GCA_945873715.1 Akkermansia muciniphila | reverse complement strand
TTACGAGGGCGGCATGGGCATCGTCTACGAAGCCCAGCAGCAGGGCGCGCGCGGGTTTGTAAAGCGGGTAGCGATCAAGGTCATCCGGGAGAAGTACGCCCGCCAGCCCGAGTTCATCGAGAACTTCATCGGCGAGGCCAAGCTCGTGGCCGACCTGATCCACACCAACATCGTCCAGACCTACCATCTCGGGGACTTCGATGATTCCTGCTACATCTGCATGGAGTTGATCCGGGGGGTGAACCTGGAGCAGTTCACCGAGCGCCTCCACCAATGCCGGCGCAAGCTCCCGATCGAACTCGCCGTCTTCATCGTGTCCCGCGTCGCCCGCGGCCTCGCCTACGCCCACGCCAAGACCGATCGTGACAACCATCTCCTCGGGATCGTCCACCGGGATGTCAGTCCCAAGAACGTGATGATCGCCTTTGAAGGCGATGTGAAGCTGACGGATTTTGGAATCGCCAAGGCCCGGGGGTTCCTCAAGGACAAGGAGGGCGAAGAGGTGGCGGGCAAGCCCGAGTACATGAGCCCGGAACAGGCGGACTTCCAGATCACCGACAAACGCTCGGACATCTTCTCCGCCGGGATCGTCCTGTCGGTCCTGCTCACCAGCCAGAATGTCTTCAAGCAGGCGACGGCCGAAGAATCCCGGCAGTGTGTGATCCAATGTGTCCTGCCGGACTTCACCGGATTGAACCCGGACATCGATGCGCGGCTGAATCAGATGTTGCACAAAGCCATGGCCCGCCTGCCCGTCGACCGCTTTCAGACCGCCGAGGAGATGCTCTACGAACTGGAGTACTTCATCTACCACAAGGGTTACGGCCCCACCAACGAGACCCTCGGCAAGTTCATCCGGGAACTGTTCACCGACGACGTCCCCACCCCCGCCAACGCCAGCGCCAAGGGCGGCACGATCCAGATGCCCGCCGGTTCCCGTGGCTCCACGCGGAGGAAATCGTCCGGCACCACCACCCGTACCCCGGCATCGGCACCGGTCAGGGGTTCCTCCCTTTTCGAACAGATCAAACGAAAGCTCCGATGAGTCGCAGTCCCGCCAAGAAATCCCGTCAGGTCACCCTCGGCCTCCTGCAACACGCCTGTTCGCCGGATCCGCGTGAGAACCTCGCCACCTGCCTCGCCGCCGCCGATCGGGCGGGCAAGGACGGTGCCCAGATCATCTGCACCCAGGAACTGTTCCGCTCGCAGTATTTCTGCCAGGCCGAGAAACACGAGTACTTCAAGCTGGCCGAGAAGATTCCCGGCCCCTCCGTCGAGGCCTTCCAGAAGATTGCCCGCAGGCACAAGGCCGTCGTCATCGCCTCGCTCTTCGAGAAGCGCGCCGAGGGCCTGTACCACAATACCGCCGTCGTCATCGATGCCGACGGTTCGTTCCTCGGCATCTATCGCAAGATGCACATCCCGGATGATCCGTTGTTCTACGAGAAGTTCTATTTCACTCCGGGGGACACGGGATTCCGCGCCTGGGACACCCGCTACGGCCGGCTCGGCGTCCTCGTCTGCTGGGATCAATGGTACCCCGAGGCCGCCCGCCTCACCGCGCTCCGCGGCGCGGAAATCCTGTTCTATCCCACCGCCATCGGATGGCACCCGTCGGAGAAGGCAGAGTATGGCGTGAACCAGCACGGCGCCTGGGAGATCATCCAGCGTTCCCACGCGGTCGCCAACGGATGCTACGTCGCCGCCGTCAACCGCATCGGGACCGAGACCCCCGAGGGCGGTGATGGCCTCGAGTTCTGGGGTCAATCCTTCGTCGCCGGAACGTCGGGACAGATCCTTGCCAAGGCTTCCGTCGCCAAGCCCGAGAACCTCCTCGTCGAGATCGACCTCGAGAAGGTCGATGTCACCCGCACCCACTGGCCCTTCCTCCGCGATCGTCGCATTGACGCCTACGGCGATCTGACGCGGCGGTATCTAGATTGAGCCCAGGCGGCCGAGTCTTTCGTCCACAGATGACACAGATGGCACAGGTCCACAGCCGCTTCGTGGCGTCCGCGGTGCAGGCTCCGGCTCTCCTCGCCGGTGTGCGTGGCTTGGCGCAGGACGGATCCCCTATCTGTGAAATCGGTGTCATCTGTGGATAAAACTTCGGGTTCTAGAAAGACGTGATGTTCTGGCTTCGAATTGGCCTCGCCGTCCTGGCATTCGTCTGTGTCGGGTTGAGCCACGTCTGGGCCGACGACCTGTTCCTTCCCTATCTCCGTGGCGAATCCCCGATCGTCCTCCGCGAGGTTCCTGCTCCCGATCTGGATCTCGTGGCCGGCCCGGACGTCATCGTGCGTCGGGTGGTCTTCGCTTCCCATGTGGTCGAGGACGAAACCAACGGGGTGTATGCGATCATCGCGCGTCCGGTGGGCCCGGGTCCGTTCCCGGGCATCCTGCTTTTTCACGGGGGAGGCGGGATTGCCAACGAACCCGAAGCCGTGCGCTGGGCCCGTCGCGGTTATGTGGCGGTGGCCGTCGATCTGCCTGGCATCGCCGATCCGCTCCGGGCCATTCACTCCACCGGCACCTGGCGTTACCGACCCTATGGCGGCTTCGTCTGGACGGCCTTCCCCACTGCCGAGACCTCCGTCATCCATCAGGCGGTGGTGGCGGGATTGCAGGGCTTGGAACTCCTGCGTGCCCAACCATCGGTTGATCCAACGCGACTGGGTGTGATGGGTTGGTCGTGGGGTGGCTACCTTTCCCTCATGGTCTGCGGCCTGGTGGGCGATCGGGTTCAGGCCGGATTCTCGATGTACGGGTCGGGCTTCTATGAGTTCACCTGGTTTCGCTTCTTCCTGGACTGGATGCCTCCCGCCCAGCGGGCCGCCTGGCTGACCAGCCTCGATGCTGGAGGGCGCGCTCCGGGCATCACGGTCCCCTTCTTCATCGCCGCCCCTGCCAACGATACCTTTTTCCACCCACCCGCCGTTGAGCGAACGCTGGCAGCGATTCCCTCCGGGGGAATGCACCTGTTCGCGCCCAACTCGGACCATCGCCTCGCCGTCCCCGGCGGTACGGGAACGGAGGCCGGGGATTCCCTCGCGGTGAACTGGTTTGCCTGGCATCTGCGCGGCTTCGGCGGAGCCTTTCCCACCGTCGAATGGCAGGCCTCTCCGGATCCCGGCGTCGTGGCATTCCGGGTCCAGAGTTCACGCCCGGTGCTGGCGGTGTCGGTGTGGCACAGTCGACCCACCTATCCGGAGGATTGGCCCGGGCGCACCTGGCTGGAAGTCACGGCCCAGGCGAAGGGCGGGGGACGCTATGAAGCCGAGATCCCGTCAAGCGAACGAATCACCGGGGCCGCCTGGTTCGCCCTGGTCTCCGACGATCGTCCGGTCACCGTCGCGACCCGGATGATCCTCGCAGGCGAAGGGGCGGAGGCGGCCTATTACTACCGGGAAGATTTCAACCGATTCACCCCCGGCACGACGGTTCCCGGGTGGCAAAGTGCTCTCGTGGCCGCCGTCGATCCGGTGAATCCCGCCCTGGACGCCGTGGCGGAGGTTCGCCTGGTCGAAGGCCGGGCCGGTGGAGCCCTTCGCATCGGCACCCCGCAGTCGGCGACG
>CAMCFL010000476.1 GCA_945873715.1 Akkermansia muciniphila | reverse complement strand
GAAGGGCTGACTCAGGTTGAGAAGGAATCCCCACAGGCCGATGAACAACGCCAGGCGCATGTAGTTCCCGTCCCGCAGCGGAGTCCACAGCTCGCTCCAGGCCGGTGGCTCACCCTGCGGTTGCATCACCGTCTGGGGAAACTTCATCCGACGCAGGAAGACCAGTCCCACCAACCGTGCGAGGCCGGCCGCCGCGAAGATCCAGCCGTAGATCACCAGGGATCCCTTCCCGCGTTCCGCGATCTGGCTGGCAACCGTCACCGTGAGCAGCGTCCAGAATCCAAAGGCCAGGTTCCGACGACTGAAGAACTTCGCGCTGATGCGCGGTGGCACGAGTTCCCCGATGGCCGCCGACCAGGAGACTCCGCCGAGGCTGTTCGAAAGCGTCGCCACTCCAAGGATCAGGGCGAAGGTCAGGTCGCGTCCGGTGCCGGGGATGAAGGGGAGGGCGGAGACGAATCCCCACGGAAGCGCCGTGAAGATGAAGGTGACCACCATGATCGGATGCAGTGCCATCCGGCGGCGTAGCCAGGTGGCCAGAACGGGCTGGATCAGGTTGCACAGGTGCGGCAGTGCCGCCATCAGCCCGACAGCCGCGCTTCCCCAGTCCAGTGCCACCACGGCGAAGGTGATGACGAAGGAATAACTGGGGATCGTCAGGTTCAGCATCGGCACGCTGAAGCAGGCTTCGACGGTCGAAGCCTTCAGCGAGAGCAGGAGCTCGCGATGACGGAGACGGGGCATGACGTGGCGGCCTCGGCTACGACAGGACCTCGAGCGAAACGATCTCGCCCGGTTCGCACTCGGCCGCCACCTCGAACGGACGACAGCACACCTCGCAATCGGTGGTGAACCGTTGGGATGGGACGCTGGTATCGATCACCAGCTCGAAGGCCTGACCGCAGAACGGGCACTGCACCGACTCGGCGACTTCCATGCCGGACAGCATGGGGGAAGCGCCGGCAGGAAAGAACCTTAGAAACGCAAAGGGCACGCGCTTCCCGGGAGCGCGGGCGTCCCCGCCCGCTTCGACCCCATTGAAGCGCCCAGTGTCCTGGCGTGGGAAGGGGGTGGCCCACCAATCACACGAAGCACACGAACCAACGAGGGAATTCGTGTGGTTTGTGTGATTCGTGGGCGAAAGGTGTTTGCTGGGTTGGGGACTCGCGGAACTCGTCCCTCCGAAGCGGGGGCGGCTAAGGCAGTTCTTCGAGGGTGATTTCCTTGAAGGAGACCAACGTCTTGCCGCCTCCGTGGACCTGCAGGCCGATGCGGCCGTGTTGCGGGATGTCGGCCTTGGGCTCGGTGTAATCGACGGTGCTGACACCATTGATCCGGAGTCGGATCCGGGGACCTTCGCAGCGGATCTCGTAGTCGTTCCAATCGTTCTTCTTCACCGGCTTGCCGAGATCGGCGTCGGCCGGCTTGGCGAGGACCTTGTTGCGCCGCGATTCGTCGTAGAGGGCACCCCACCATCCGTCGCCGAGGTCAGCCTGGTAGCCGATCATCTCGGGGTCATTGGGAATGCGCTGGCTGCGGAACTGGACTCCGGAGTTCACGAAGCCCTCGGTGCCCTCGAGCTTGAATTTCGCGCGCAGGATGAAGTTGGTGTAGCTCCGGGTGGTGGCGAGGAACTCATTTTGCGGCACGGTGGTTGTCAGGCTGCCGCCCTGGATGACCCCGTTCTGGATCCGCCAGGTCTTGTGGGTGTCGCCGTCCCAGCCCTTCAGGCTTTTGCCATCGAACAGGGGAACCGGATCGGCCGCCAGCATGCGGACGGCAAACGACACTGCCACAGCAAGGACTAGGACGGGTTTCATGAGCGGATCATGCGGAGCCCGGGCAACTCGGCAATGCGAGAATCACCCCGCTCAAGGGTGCATCTTGAGTTTGTTATGGATGTAGGCTGCCTGTCCTCAGGCGGCGATATGAAAACGCCCGCTGAGCGCAGCGGGCCTACAACGGTGACTACAAACTCAAGATGCCCCCCCGCTCAGGCGAACGGGTTTTTCCCGGAGCCCCGCCGGACCGGACCGGTCCCGGGCGGCCGGGAGAGGATTCCCCACAGCAGCCAAATCCAGCCCACCGGAAGGTGGAGGACCTGCGAGACCAGCAGCCCGGGCAAGCGGACGGCTCCGGTGGCATAGGCGGCGATCCCGATGGTGCCCACCGTCGCCCCGACCAGCAGTGCTGCCGACGCCATCCGCCAGGACCCGAGGGCGGAGATCGGGCGTCCGGCGACCCGTGAGATCAACCAGACGAAGGGCAGGTAAACGGTGGCCAGCGTCCACCAACTCAGGAGGAGCGCGCCCGCGGTGCCGAGTCCGACGAGGATCATCACCGGCCTGCGCCAGGCGTTCCAGGTGGCCATCGCGGGAATGCGGCCGAGGTCGGCGCGCCATGTCACGGGGTAGGGCTGTTCCAGATGACCGAAGATTCCGCGGATCCGCACCGAAGCCGGGCGCAGTTGCAACTGGATGTCGGCGGTCTGCCCGAGGGCGTCGGGAATGGGCACCGCGGTGGGCTCGACCACCCATCCCAGCCAGGAGTTCTCGGCGAGGCGGACCGGAGCCGGGTCCGGCCAGTGCAATCGGCCGGCCAGCAGTGGGGCGCTTTCGGGGAGATTGGGGAGGGCGCGTTCAATGACCGGGAACCACGCCAGGCGGAGGGAGATCACCAGCAGGATTCCGATTCCTGCCGCGGCCACGCACTGGAAGCCGCAGACACGGCTGGTCTGGGCATCGGCGAAGGCCGCCAGGCCGACCCCGGTGAACGGTTGCCACGCGCCGATGAATCGGCGCAGTCGCTCCCGCATTCCCAGGTTGGATGATTCCGGCTCTGGCACCGTCGGAGTCTGCTGAATTACGGAAGGGGTGCAACCGGCGAGGCGGTTCGGCCATCCCACCGGGTGCCTCTTGGGTTTGTGTTCACGGAGGTAGGTCCGCTGCTCGCAGCGGGCGTTGCCTCATCGTCGCCTGAGGACTGGCGTCGGGCGTCCATGACCAACTCAAGAGGCACCCGAATTGCCCGATCGAGGATGCCCAGGTTTGCATCCAACCATTCCCATGTTGGACCATCGCGTCCAAAGCTCGGTTTCCAGAATGAAACTCCCACCACGTTCGTCCCGCGTCGTCTTCGCCGTTGCCAGTCTCCTGTGGGGCGGCGCTTCCTTCCTGGGTGCACCAGTGGCCGTGCGTCCCGATCCCGTCGGCCCGGAGATCACCGATCACTACCGGACGATGGTGCGCTACCATGGACGGCTGGACGGCAACGTGCCGGACCGGGCGGTGGTGTTCATCGGGGACAGCCTGACGCAGGGGCTGTGCACCGAAGCGGTGGCCTGTCCTTCGGTCAACTATGGGATCGGCAGCGACACGACGGTGGGGGTTCTGGGGCGGATGGCCCTCTACCAGCACTCCTTGAAGCGGGCGAGCGCGGTGGTGCTGGCGATCGGAGTCAATGACCTGATGTTCCGCGATAACGCTGCGATTGTGACCCACTACGGTCGGATCCTGCGTGAGTTGCCGGCCGGCGTGCGCGTGGTATGCAGCGCGTTGCTTCCGATTCACGAAGGGATTTACCGGCCGAAC
>CAMCFL010000475.1 GCA_945873715.1 Akkermansia muciniphila | reverse complement strand
ACCAGGGCGGCGAGAGGAATCCAGTCGGCATCGGGAACGACCGGGCGACTGGTCATCGAATTGAGGACGGTCAGCGCCCAATCGGCGCGGGCGCGGGCTTCCCGGTAGGCGTCACCGTGGAGGCCCAGGGGGCGGAGGGTCGACGACAGGCAATGAACCGCTCCCGGTTTCAGGCTCAGTTCGACCCATTCGCCCGCGGTCTTTAGATCGTGAAAGGTCCCACCGAGGGCGGGGCACAGATCGTGCACCGGGGCACCCAGTTCCTCCCAGACCTCCGCGGCGAGCCGCAAGACCTGCGGATGGTCGAAGTCGGCGTTGACCAGGACCAGACAGGTATCGCTTCCGTCGGCCGCATCGCGTCTCCAGGCCACCACGCCCGAGCCCTGGGAATCGACCCGGCGGAGTTGGGCTCCGTCGAAGAAGCAGGGGTGGGTCGAGAGCAACCGGTTCAGATGAGCCAGTTCCTCGATCAGGTTCTCCGGGTTTCCCCAGTGAAGGCCGCGGGCCGAGTGGACGTTCAATTGCTCGGTGGCACACCACTCGACCCCGTTGGTGAATCCGTATCCGCCGGTGATGCTGGTGAGGGCGGAGAGACGGTTCCGGTACAGGGACCAGCGACGCCCTTCCGGCGTCAGCGGCGCGTGGGGACTGGCGCCCCTCGCGGCCAGGCGGGTGTTGTCATGAGTCTCGCTGTAGTGAACGAGGGTTCCGTGCTGGCCGGAGGCCTGGAAGGCGTAGCCAAGGTAGCTGCTCAGGGCGTCCGGCCCGGCATTCTGGAACAGTTCGCTGTAGGCCCATTGCATCCCGCCCTCGGCCAGCAGGTGGTGGGTCGTTTCCCACGGACCCCCGAGCCCTTCGAGGAGGAAGACGGTGTCGGGAAACTCCTGCCGCACCCGGGATGTGATGAATTGCCAGACATGGACCGGGACCTTGTACCCGGCATCGCAGCGGAAGGCATCGACCCCCCGGCGGCACCAGGTGAGGAAAACGCGGGCAAGGTAATCCCAGAGCGGAATGTGTCGTTGGTCGAACTCCACCAGATCTTCCCAGACCACATCCCAGGCACCTGGACTATGGAATCGTCCGTCGTCCCCGCGCAGGAACCATTCCGGATGCTCGTTCCATTCGCGACTGCCCCAACCGGTATGGTTGATCACCAGGTCCAGCATGACCCGGCCGCTCCGCGCATGAACAGCCCGGGTCAGCTCGATGAACTGATCCACCCCCGTCGTCCGTCGATCAAACTCCACCAGCGCGGGATCGATGGTCGTCAGATCCTGCAGGGCATACGGGGATCCATAGCGGCCGAACCGGGCGAAGGTCGTCGGGACCGGACTGACCGGCAGGAGGTGCAGGATCCGACAGCCCAGCCGATCGAAGATGTGGGGCAGTTCCTGGATCAGGTTCCGAAGCGTTCCACCTGGAGGGATCACCGTCCAACCGGCGGCGTCCAAAGCCCGGATCTCAGCCGGCGCATGGTCGGGGCCAGTGCTTTCCCGGGCCTTGGACCACGGACCGAACATCCGCGGGAAGGCGCAATAGATGAGGTTGGAGGTCCGCGTCCAGGAGGGGTGCACGCCGATCCCGACATCGGGGCCGTGCGGCCAGGATTGGTTGCCCGAGGGATCGATCGCGAAGGCCTTGGCCTTGAAATGCCCCACCTGGGTCAGCGGCAGGGTGATGCGGGCCGTGGATCCAACGACCTCCATCGGCAGGTCACGCCAGGAGGCGCCGGCGAGAGGGATCTTCTCGAAGTGGGAACGGACGATCTCGTCCCGCATCCGATCGACCCGGCCGATGTTGGTCCGCAGGCGGGCCTGCCAGTCGGGCGGAATCGGGCCCAGCGTGAAGGTGACTCGGTCGCCGGCGTGGCGGACGAGGCCCGCGCCGGTTCCGGGGGACATGTGGAGATCGACCATGGTGCGTCTTGCGCGACCAAGGGTGGGACCGCAGGGGCGTGGTCGGCAATGCCCCGCTCAAGGGAAGAGCTGTTGGACGACGTTCCGGGACGCTTGCGGCGTCCGAGTGGACGACCACCGCGGGGATGCCGGTGGCCCGGCGCTACTGGCTGGAGGACGGCTGGATTGAACGCACGCGGAGGCGAGGAGAACGCGGAGGAGGGCAGGACCGGCAGCGCCTTGATTCGTGGGCCGGTTTGCCTCCCCCTGATCCGAACTGGATTACCGCGGTTCGCCTGTCCCGAGGAGCGCGGCGTTCGGGTGCCTTATCAGCCCAGTGCACAGACTCGCGGAGCTCGTCCCCCCGGAGGGCGGGGGATCGGTCAGCTGTTGGAGCCGCCGAGCTTGAGGAAAGCGAGGGCGAGGAGGAGCAGGGTGACGGCTCCGAGGAGGATGCCGACGCCGAGGAAGATCTTGTTGACCTTGTTGTTCTTCTTCCCGAAGCCGGCTTCCTTGGTCATGACCAAGGTGGAACCTTCCCCGAGGCGAACGGTCTGGCGGGGTTGTTCGGCCTGCTTCTTGCCGGTCTCGTAGCGGAGTTCGACCTGGCCGAGGCGCAGGATCTGGCCGGGCTTGAGGGTGCCCTCCTTTTCGGCGGTGAGTTGGACTTCGTGGAGGAACGTGCCGTTGGTGGAGCCCAGATCCTTGACGACCAGATCATCCCCCTTCAGCCAGACTTCGCAGTGATGACTGCTGACGGAGGGTTCAGGGAGGGTGAACTGGTTGTCGTCGACGCGACCGAGAGTGGTCTTAGCAGTCGCGAGTTCCAGGGTACGACCGGTAAAACCTTCGGTGAGGACGACCAGCTTAGCCATAGCGTGCGTGCCACCCAGTAAAGCGGGCGGGATGAAGAGGGGTCAATGGTGGAAATCAGCCGCGACGCAGGATTAGTTCGCGGAACTCGTCGAACAGCACGGTGCTGTCGTGGGGCCCGGGCGAAGCCTCGGGATGATACTGAACACTGAAAATCGGTTTGGTCTTGTGACGGAGTCCTTCGACGGTCTGGTCGTTCAGATTGATGCGGTTGACGGCGACCTCGGAAGGAAGGGAGGCAGGATCTACTGCAAATCCATGATTCTGGGAGGTGATCTCGACCCGGCCTGACTCCAGATCCTTCACTGGTTGATTGCCGCCGCGATGGCCGAACTTGAGTTTGTAGGTTCGTCCGCCCATGGCCTGTCCGAGGATCTGATGGCCCAGACAGATGCCGAAGATCGGCAATCCCGAATCCACCAAAGAGCGTACCTCACCCACGATGCCACCCAGAGCGGCCGGGTCGCCCGGACCGTTGGACAGGAAGATCCCGGCTGGCTTGTACTTCAGGACGTCCGCTGCGGACGTGTGCGCCGGGACGACCTGCACCCGGAATCCTTTTTGGCGCAGTCGCCGCAGGATGTTGTACTTGATGCCGAAATCGTAGGCCACGATCGGGAGGTCTGCCGCCGGCATGGGCAGGCGTGCCTCACGGGGCCGGCTTTCGAGAGTGGTGGTGCCCTGAAGCAGGGTGAACGCCGGGCTCAGGGTGTCTTCCGGGTCCCAGGCGAAGGCTTCGCGATGGGTCACCTCCGAGACATAATCGCGCCCTTCCATCCCGCCCCACGCCTGCGCCCGGGCAACCGCTTCGGCATCGTCGATTC
>CAMCFL010000474.1 GCA_945873715.1 Akkermansia muciniphila | reverse complement strand
AGTGGCCGCTGGCGTTGGTCGCCGCGTTCCTGATCTTTGAGTTTCTTTTGTCGGAGCAACGACGCCAACCGCCGGCTCCGGTTCCTGTGGGCAAAGCCGGGTTGAAGCCGGCAGCCGAAGTGGCATCTTCCTGACTCCAATGCGCTCCTCCATGAATTCGAAACCAGGGTGGCGATGGCTGGCCGGTGTGTGGATGGCCTGCACGCCGCTGTGGGCGGCTTCGCCCTCGGCCGATTCTGCGCTGGAACGATTGGGGCGCGGTGATGCGGCCGGTGCCCGGCGCGATTACGAACAGTTGTTGGCTCGGCGGCCGGACGATGCACGCTTGGCATTCAATGCCGGGGTGGCGGCACAGCGACAGGGCGATTTCGAGGCAGCGGCCCGGCACTACGAATCCACGCTGGCGACGGACGATCTCCCATTGCAGCAACGGGCGTTTTTCGGACTGGGCAACACCCGGTTCCGCCAGGGGGAATCCGCAGAGGATCCCGCGGACAAGTCGCGGATGTGGGAAGACGCAGCGCGGCAGTATCAGGCGGCACTGGGTCTGGATCCGACCGATACGGATGCCCGGGGCAACCTGGAGGCGGTGCAACAGGAGTTGGCCCGGATGCAGAAGGATCCAAAGGATAAAAAGCAGCAGAAGGACGGGAAGCAGCAGAAGGATCCCAAGGAGCCGAAGGAGGAGAAGGAGGAGAAGGACCCCAAGGATTCCGAGGACAAGGACGGCAAGGACGACCCCAAGGATTCCAAGGAGGGGGAGAAGAAGGATTCGAAGCAGAAGGGCATGGGCAGTCCGGAGGCGGGCAAGGACCCGGGCGATCCCGGCCAGGACGGCAAGCCGGGAGACAAGAAGGGCGAGGATCCGCAGGACGGCAAGGAGGGGAAGGATGGCAAGGGAGGCGATCCTTCCAAGGACGGCAAGGGCACCGGGAAACCGGGCGAGGGCAAGGCCGGTGAGCCGGAAGAGGGCACGGGAGGAGAGGGAGGTCCGGGCGATCCAAAGGGGAAGCCGGGCAGCCGTGGTGCTGCCGGAGCGACCGGGGACACCGGCGAGGATTCGGTGGACGGCCGCATGGCGGTCCGTTTTGCCGAGCGCCTACTCGATGGTCACAAACAGGATGAAAAGGCGCTGATCTGGCGTCCGGCGTCGCCGGCGCGGGAACAGAAGAGCGGTGGCGGACGCAAGAAGACCTGGTGATGGAACCCAACCCTCAATCGCCTGTGGCTGTGCTTTGGAACCTGTGGAACGGAAGGGGTCTGTACCGGCGGGCCGCCGGCACCCCCGTTTGTTGGGTGTTGTTGTTGTGCATGACCGTGCGTTTGGCGGCGGTGGATGCCCGGTTGGTGTTGGATCGCGAGACCATCGAGGCGGGTGAGACGTTCGGGCTTCAGGTGGTGGTCGATGGCACCCAGCGCACCCTGCAGCCGGCCTTGCCGGCCATCCCGGGAGTCCGTACGCGGTATCTGGGGCCGACCAGCCAGATGGAAAGCATCAATGGCCAGACTTCGATGAAGGTGGTTCACCGCTTCCTGTTGAAGCCCGATGCCACCAATGACGTGGAGATTCCTCCGATCCCGGTCCGCGTGGGCAATCTGACGGTGTCCACCCGCCCTGGAAAGGTCCGGGTCCTCCCCTACGAGGGACACGAGGATCTGGTCTGGGCGAAGCTGATCCTCGACCGCGATGAGGTCGTGGTGGGGGACAGTTTCCCGGTGGAATTACAGCTCTACTTTCAGTCGATCCGCGATCCGTCGGCCCCGCGGTTCGACCTCGACGGGTTCGTGATCGGGCGCAGTTCGCAGCCGACCCAGGCGGTTACCCAGCGGGGGGAGCAATCGTGGAGCCTGGTGATCTGGCGATTCGCCGTGACGGCGACCAAGCCCGGCGAACTGGAGGTCGGCCCGGCCGAGATCGACCTGACCCTGTTGCTGGCCACGCCGGGTTCGCGGCGGACAGGCTCGATGATGGATGATTTCTTCGGGCCACCACGGGAGGCGCGGCGGATGACGGTGAAGACGCTGGGGCACAAGGTGCGGGCCATCGCCCCGCCGGCAGTGGGGCGTCCGTCGGGGTTTGCCGGTGCCGTCGGCCGTTTCCGCATGGCGGCCAGCGTCTCGCCCAAGTCATTGACCGTCGGCGACCCGGCGACGGTGAAGATCCGCGTCGAGGGCCGCGGCGGCATCGAACGGTTGGACCTGGCACCCTGGCCGGAGGATCCGTCGTTCCGGGTGTATCCGGGGACGAACGGGTTCGTGGCCGCGGACGCCCTCGGGTTGGTTGGATCCAAATCGATCGAGTCGATCGTGGTGCCGGAACGTCCGGGGACGCTGCGGTTGGCGATTCCGCCCCTGGTTTATTTCGATCCGGAGTCCCGCCGGTACGAGACGGCGACGGCACCCGATCTGGTGTTGCAGGTGAAGCCCGCGACCAATGTGGCTGCACTCCATGCCGCGGGGCAGGGCAGTGGCGGAACCGGTGCGTCCGGCACGAATGGTCCGACCCTGACCGGCGCCGTTCCCGTGATGGAATGGCGGCTGAAGCCGGGGACGTCGCCGGTGCTGGGAGTGGGTTGGTCGGGCACCTGGGTGGCGGCGGTGGCGACGACCCCATGGTTGGCGTGGGTTGGGATTGCCGTGGTCGGGGAATTTCGACGGCGTCGGGCGGCGCGACCGGCCCCGCCCCAGCGCCACCGATGGTTGGCGGAGAGTCGATCCCTGCCGGCTCCGGGGTCGGGGGCGGATCCAACGACCGAACTGGCGCAGCTTTCGCGGACGGTCCGCTGCTGGCTGGGTTGGTGGCTGGATCAATCCCCCGATGGCATTTCCTCCGGGGTGATCGAGGAAGCCCTGCGGCCGCGGGGACTGCCATCAGAGGTGTGCGATGCACTGGCGGAATGGTTCGGTGCCTACGAGAGCCTGCGATTTGCTCCGGGAAGCCAGGCGGATGTCGCGGAGTTCCGGCGTCGCACGGAAGCCCTGCTCGCCCGGTTGCGGGAGGAGGAACGTTCATGAGCGCTTCGGATTTGGATGATGGGTCCTGGTTGGTTCGCCTGGGGGTGCTTCTGGATCGGGTCATCGATGGAGGCCGCCTGCCCTCAGGCGGCGATGTGAAAGCGCCCGCTGAGGGCAGCGGGCCTACCTTCGTGACGACCAATTCAAGCTGCGGCCTTCGCTGGGCAGTGGCGTTGATCCTGTTCCTGGGCCTGACGGCAGGGGCCTGGGCCGGGCCGGTGGAGGAGTCGGGTCAGCTGTTTGCCCTGGGCCGTTCGGCCGAGGCAGCGGCGCTCCTCGATCGGGTGGTGCGCACCAACGCGCATTCTGCCGATCTGTGGTTCAACCTCGGCCAGGCCCGGTTTCAGGCTGGTGAACCCGGCAGGGCCGTGGCGGCCTGGCGGCGGGCGCACCGACTGGATCCCCGCGATGGGGCCGTTCGCGCGGCTCTGGAGCAGGTCCGGCAACGCGTGGGAACCGAAGGGACGCATCCGCTGGCGCTGATGAGCGGTTGGCTCCGGGAGGAGGAATGGGCGGCGTTGCTGCTGGTCGGCAGCGCGGGGTTGCTGGTCGTCGGAGTGTTGCGACGGGTCCGGCCGGGAACC
>CAMCFL010000473.1 GCA_945873715.1 Akkermansia muciniphila | reverse complement strand
GGCAAAGGGAACTTTCAGCGCACCGGCCGGACCGGACGCTGCGGACCCTCCGCGGGCCGGTCGATCTTCAACCGTTTCAGGGCCTGCACATGGCTGTCGCCGAACGCCACGTTGCAGAGGGCCTGATGCCGATCGAACGTGAATCCCATCTCCACCTGGGCCGCCGTCCGGGGGAAATCCTTCCGTTCCTTCCACTGCTTGGCCACGTTGGCGTCGGCGAGCAGCGGGACCAGTGACTCCCCGTGCCGGGCGTGGAGGTTCACGGCGTAGCTGCTGTTGGAAACCGCCGCGTCCTGGACGCGCGGAATCCAGAATTTCGTCGCTGGACACACCAGCACCTGCGCGGTCTTGAAGTCGCCTGCCATCACCTTGAACACGCCAGGATGCAGCGCCAGGACCCCTTCCACCACCGGCACCACCTCGTTGTCTTCCCGGACTCCCCCCTCCGCCCGCGCCACCTGTTGCGGGTAGCGATCGAAGTGCTCGTTGGCATAGGAATGCAGCACCAGCGAGACCTGCCGCAGGTTGCCCGCGCACCGCACCCGACGTCCGTTGTGGATGGCCTTGGTGATCGACGGAACCATCATCGAGGAAAGGATTCCGATGATGGCACAAACCACCAGAACCTCGGTCAGGGTGTACGCGGCGGCTGGGAGCCCTCGCCGGATCGGTCTCATGCGCAGAGAACAGCATGATCCAGGCCGGCCAGACGAGCTCCGCCGGAGGGACGCGGGTCCGAGACCAAACCTCGTTCAAAGGTCCGCCGCGGGGAGGACTTGCAGGCCGACGAGCCCTGCGGCCTTGCGCTGGCGTGAATCAAAGGAGACGAAGGTGTCGCAACCTGCCTCCAGCGCGGCGGCGACGTGCCAGAGGTCGAGGCTGCGACTGCCGATCTCACCGGAACATTTTGCGGAGAGCTGCTCCGCGCGGATGAAGACGGCAGCGAGGTCGTAGGCGATCCGCTCGAAGCGGCCAGCGTCCACATCCGCCTGGAAGGCGCGGAGGGCGGCGGTTTCCTGGGACTTGGTCATTTCACCCCGAAAACGCTTGAGGCGGATGGCGTTGGGAATCTCCAGTTCGTGCAGGTGAGAGTAGGCGAAGGGTTCGCCGATCTCCTCGAGAAGGCGGATGGTTTCCGGCGAATCCACCTCCCTGACGAACGCCTTCACGAAGAGGGCGGTATCAATGTAGGCGTTCATCGATCGCCCCGGTCGTAGTCGACGGTGGCCCGGGAATCGCCTTTGACCGGGCCCGCTGGGAAGAGCTTTTGCAAGCGGGCCATCCGATTCAAGGGAGGGAGGGCGGCGCGCCTACGCGCTGGGGTGAGGGTGGCGAAGGGCCGCCCCCGTTTGGTGATCACGACGGATTCGCCCTCGTGGATCCACTTGGAAACGGTGCTGAAGTGGTTTCGCAGATCGGCGGCGGTGGCGGTCCTCATGATGAGAAAAAATGTATCATGCCGATGGGTCCGTCAATTGGCTCATTCCATCCCCCACAGCGGTCGATCCGTGTCCAATCCTCACGCGGAGTCGCCAACCACCCAGGAGAGCGAGGAACCGCCAGGCCATCGGGCATCCCCGCCCCGGGAGCCTCGATACTTCCCCGGTCCGGGGATTGTGTGGTCCCCCGGATCTCGTCCAGAGTAGCGGCATCGTCCCATGAAAGAGCCCTTGATCCTGCCACCTGGCGCGTCTGGAATCGTTTCGCGACGCCGTTTCCTCGCGCGCAACGCCATGGGCGTCGGAAGCGTGGCGTTGGCCTGGATGTTGAAGGAGGAGCGATTGTTGGCCACGCCCGCCAACGTCCCCCGGCTTCCCCAGTCCTTCGATCTGAAGCCCCGGGTTCCCACGGAAGTTCCGCGGGCGAGGGCGATGATCTCGCTCTTCATGCACGGCGGTCCCAGCCACATTGATCTGTTCGATCCGAAGCCGGAACTCAGCCGCCGCAGTGGCGACGATTACGCGGGCGAAATCACCTTCAGCTTCGTGGATCGGGCCAGCAAGAAGCTCTTCGGCAGTCCGTGGAAGTTTGCCCGGCACGGTGCCAGCGGCACGGACGTCTCCGAGTTGCTGCCGCACTTCGCCAGCATCGTCGATGACGTGACGGTGATCCGCTCGATGCACACCGACATCAACGGGCATGAACCGTCGATCTGGTACATGAACACCGGCAAGGCCCAGCCGGGCCGGCCGGCCCTGGGATCGTGGCTGACCTACGGGCTGGGGACGGAAAGCCAGAGTCTTCCGGCCTATGTCGTGCTCACCGATCCCGGCGGGCACCCGGTGGACGGGGTCCGGAACTGGTCGAACGGATTCATGCCCCCGCTGTTCCAGGGAACGATCGTGCGCTCCGCCGAACCGCGCATCCTGAACCTCGATCCGCCGCCCCACCTGAAGGGCACCTTGCAGGAACAGAACCTCGCGTTGCTGGCCCGGCTCAACCGCGAGCATCTAAGCCGGCATCGGGGCGAAGCCGACCTCGAAGCCCGCATCGCCAGCTACGAACTCGCCGCCCGCATGCAGGGCGCCGCCAAGGAGGCCCTCGACATCACCGGGGAATCCGAGGCCACGCGGAAGCTGTACGGTCTGGACGATCCCATCACCCGGGAGTACGGCACCCGCTGCCTGATCGCGCGGCGTCTGGTGGAACGTGGGGTGCGCTTCGTCCAACTCTTCGTCAACGGCCAGATCTGGGACAACCACGAGAGCATCCGCTCCGGTCTTGCCTCCTGTTGTCGGAAGACCGACCAACCCTCGGCCGCTCTGGTGAAGGACTTGAAGGCCCGCGGGCTGCTGGATTCGACCATCGTGCACTGGGGCGGGGAGATCGGACGACTGCCCGTCACCGAGAACCACGGAGCCGCGGAGAAGGCCGGACGCGACCACAATGGCCAGGGCTTCACCTCGTGGGTGGCCGGCGGCGGATTCAAGGGCGGCATGACCTACGGCGAAACCGATGAGTTTGGGCACAAGGCGGTGGTGAATCCGGTCAGCCCGAACGATTACCACGCCACCCTGCTCCACCTCTTCGGGATGGATCACACCCAACTCCGTTACTTCCAGAACGGGCAGGAACAGCATCTCACCGACGGCAAGCCTTGTCGGGTGGTGAAGGAAATCCTGCGGCACTCGGCATGAACGTTGGTCCACAGATGACACAGATGGCACAGATGAGGAGGGACTTGGCAGCGTCCTGGGCGCAGATTCGATCGCACCCTCCGAGTGCGGTCACCGTGCGGGAAATGGGTCCTGTATCTGTGGCATCCGTGGATCGAACCCGCGTTTTCAGGATGAAGCCTTCCCTCCCTTCCGCCGCCTGGATCCGACGCTTCGCCGCGGGACTGGTCCTCGCATCGCTCCCGGTGGTGGCGGCCCCGGTGCCGACCTTCGAGAAGGATGTCCGGCCGATCCTCAAGGCGCATTGCTTCGACTGCCATGGCGAGGGTGAGACCCCCAAGGGCGGGCTCGACCTGCGCCTGCGGCGCCTGATGGTCCAGGGCGGTGAGGACGGTCCGGCCATTGTTCCGGGCAAGCCCGACCAGAGTCGACTCCTGGATCTCGTCACCCGGGGAGAGATGCCCAAGCGCGACAAGAAGCTCAC
>CAMCFL010000472.1 GCA_945873715.1 Akkermansia muciniphila | reverse complement strand
CAAACGCTGGCTGGCGACCTACTCGCTCGTACGCGGTTCCCTGCCTGGGATCGCCTTTGATGAGGTGACCCGGGGTCAGCCCTGGACCGCCCGGATCGCCGTCTGCGCCGCCACCGAGGTTCAAGTCACCGCGGCGGGTCCCGTCCGGTTCCAACTCACCGCCAATCCCGGAGCCGAACTGTGGGTCGCCGGCACCAAGGCCGGTGGACCCGGCACCTCGACCGTCACCCTGCAACCCGGGCGCCATCGGGTGCTGGTCAAGCTCGACCCGAAACGGGTCCCGGAACAGCTTCGCCTCGAATCCACCGACGCGGCATTCGTGCTGGAGTGAGCCGACGCCAGCCATGCTGCACTTCTGAACTGCCTGTTTCGCCGCCCCCCCGCACCGTGATCCCGCCCTCCCAACCGGCCGACCTTGATCTCAACGCCCTCCGCTCCGAGGGGGACATCAACCTGTCGGCGCGACGTCAGGAGTTTGCCCGGGAGCACCTCTCCGAGGAAACGCGCGGAGCACTGGCGGCGGACGGGCAAGTCTTCCTCCACCAATCCCTGTCGAGTCCCTGCCTCAATGTCGTCCGCAAGGCGAAGGGAGCCTGGATCGAAGACGCCGAGGGGCGGCGCCTGCTCGATTTCCACGGAAACAACGTCCATCAGGTCGGCTACGCCCATCCCCGCGTCATCGCGGCCATTAAACAGCAACTCGACACCCTCAGCTTCTGCCCGCGCCGCTACACCTGCGACCCCGCGGTGGAACTGGCCCAACGCCTGACCGCGCTGGCCCCGGGAGATCTCAACCGCGTCCTGTTCGCCCCGGGTGGCACTTCCGCCATTGGCATGGCGCTGAAGCTCGCCCGGGTCGCCACCGGCCGATTCAAGTTCGTCTCGATGTGGGACTCGTTCCACGGCGCTTCCCTCGACGCGATTTCCATCGGAGGCGAAGCGGTTTTCCGGAAGGGCATCGGACCCCTTCTTCCCGGATGCGAACACGTCCCGCCACCCGAACCGCTCAAGTGCCCGTTCCGATGCGGGACCCAGTGCAGCCTGCAATGCGCCGACTACATCGAGTACGTCCTCGAGAAGGAGGGCGACGTGGCGGCGGTCATCGGCGAGACCGTCCGCTGCACCCCGTTCATCCCGCCGCCGGACTACTGGCGTCGGGTCCGGGCCGCCTGCGATCGTCACGGGGCGTTGTTGATCCTGGATGAGATCCCGATCGGGCTGGGCCGGACCGGACGCATGTTCGCCTGCGAACATTACGGGGTGGTTCCCGACATGCTGGTGTTGGGCAAGGGCCTGGGCGGGGCGGTGTTTCCTCTGGCGGCATTGATCGCCCGCGAGGGCCTCAACGTCGCCCAGCACACCGCGCTGGGACATTACACCCACGAAAAGAACCCGGTGGCCTGCGCTGCCGCACTGGCCGTCCTGGACGTGCTGCGCGACGAAAAACTGGTCGGGAACGCGGCCACCTTGGGCGAGCACGCCCGCACCCGATTCGAGGAACTTCGGCGGCGGCATCCGTCCATCGGGGACGTGCGGGTCCTTGGGCTCCTCATGGGACTGGAACTGGTCCGTCGGACTCCGGAGGGCCGGGTGGAAGGAGATTCCGACCTCGCCGAGAAGGTGATGTACGAATCCCTGCGGCGCGGACTGAACTTCAAGGTGACGATGGGCAACATCCTGACCCTGACACCCGCGCTGATGCTGACCCAGGCCGAGTTGGACCAGGCCATCGATATCCTCGACACCTGCCTTTCGCTCCCGCGTTCCTGATCTGTTTCGTTTTCGTCCCAGAATCCCCTTTCCGAAAATGGCCTCCATTACTGTCAACAGCCGGACCTATCAACTGCCGCAACGTCCCATCGTCGTCATCTGCCTCGACGGCAGTGCGGACGACTACCTCGACGCCGCCCTGGCCCGCGGGAGGATGCCGAACCTCCAGAAGATCCAGCTCGCGGGCTTCCGGGGATTTGCGCGCGGCGCGATGCCCAGCTTCACCAACGTCAACAACACCTCGATCGTCACCGGCGTGCCGCCGGCCATCCACGGGATGGGCGGCAATTTCTTCTTCGATGCCGCCTCGGGCCAGGAAGTCATGATGAACAGTTCGAAGTTCGTGCGTTGTCCGACGATCTTCCCCGCCGCCCAGGCCGCCGGGAGGAAGGTTGCGGTCATCACCGCGAAGGAGAAGCTCCGCGATATCTTCGCCTCCGGCCTGATCGAACTGGGTGGCATCGCCTTCTCCACCGAGAAGGCCGCCCAGGCCCAACGGCCGACCCACGGCATCGATGACGTCGAGGCCGTCGCCGGACCGACACCGGCCATCTATTCCGGGGAAGCCTCGGTCTATGTGCTCCGCGCGGGTGCCGAACTGCTCGCCCGCGGCCGGGCCGATTTCCTTTACCTGAGCACCACGGATTTCATGCAGCACAAGTACGGGCCGACGGCACCGGAAGCGCTGGATTTCTATTCTGCCCTCGACGTGCAGATCGGGCGGTTGCTTGAACTGGGCGCCGTCATCGGCATCACTGCCGATCACGGCATGAATTCCAAGCAGCGGGCCGACGGCTCGCCCAACGTGATCTATCTGGAGTCCGAACTGGAGAAGCGGTTCGGTCCCGGCTTCCGGGTGATCCTGCCGATCACGGATCCCTACGTGGTCCATCACGGTGCCCTCGGATCGTTCGCCCAGGTCCACCTGCCCGCACCAGGAGCCGATCGTCCCGAACTCGTCCATGTCATCGACTGGGTCCGGCAACTCCCGGGAGTGACGGAGGCGCTGGACCGGGACACGGCTGCCCGACTCATGCAGCTTCCCCCCGATCGCATGGGTGATTTCGTGGTCTGTTCCGGACGGGACGTCGTCCTGGGCCGGACGCCCGCCTACCACGATCTCAAGGTGCTGGAGGGTGGCCTCCGCTCGCACGGGGGCCGGTACGAGGAGATCGTGCCGTTCGTCTTCAGCCACCCGCTGAAGCCTTCGCATCTCGCGCTGGCCAACGGGGACCCCCGCAATTTCGACATCTTCGACTACACCATCAACGGGACCCTGACCTGAGAGGTGCATCCATGAGTCATGGATGCAGGCCGCCTGCCCTCAGGCGGCGATGTGAGAGCGCCCGCTGAGGGCAGCGGGCCTACAACCGTGACCACAAACTCAAGATGCACCTGACCTGAGGTGGACCGACATGGGGGTTGCCCGCCGTCGGGAAACACCCGACGCTCCGCGCCTCCAGAGATGAGCCAAGAACCCAGTTCCAGCCGAGCCCCGAAGGAAAACATCCTCGTCAACCTGGTCTGCAACGTGGTCCTTCCCGGCTTCCTTCTGGACAAGCTGAGCAAGGCCGCCGTGCTGGGGCCGGTCTGGGGTCTGGTCATCGCGCTGTCCATCCCGCTGGGTTACGGAATCTGGGATTTCGCACGCCGCCGGGTGTGGAACGTCTTCTCGATCCTGGGCCTGGCGTCGGTGGCCCTCACCGGGGTGCTGGGGTTGCTCAAGACCGAGGCGATCTGGTTTGCGGTGAAGGAAGCCGCCATTCCCTCGCTGCTGGCGGTGGCGATCCCGCTGTCCCTCCGGACCAGGCAACCGCTGGTGCGCACCCTG
>CAMCFL010000471.1 GCA_945873715.1 Akkermansia muciniphila | reverse complement strand
GCTCGAGACGGCGCATGGCCAGGAGCACGCCCATGCGGACGCCCTCCGAAGGATCCTGGGCGGCGGCGAACAGGTCATCGGGATCCGCCGACAGGGCGACCGCGTAGGAAGCTGCGTGGCGCAGGTGGGGATCGCGATTGTCGTTGTCGCGAAGGACCTGGAAGAGGGCGGGCAAGGCTTCCCGTTTCCCGAGCTTCCCGAGGGCGATGCACCCGAGGGCGCGCACCTGGAGATCGGCATCGCCGGTCAACCTGACGAGTCCATCGTAGGCCCGGGAATAGCGGGCATCCCCGAGGATGCGCCCGACATTGGCGCGGATCTTCGGCTCGGCATCACCGAGCAGCGGCACGAGCACTTCGAGGGCGTCGGACCGGGCACCGAGGCGGGTCGAACGGGAGGCCTCGGCAATCTGGCCAAGCGCCCAGGCCGAGTGCAGGCGGACATGAAGGGGCTTCGACGACTTGAGCGCCTTGGCGAGGGTCGGAATGATGGGTTCGCCCTTGCCGGCCAGCTGGAACTGGGCGTTTTGCCGGACGCGGAAGTTTGGGTGCTCCAGATCGCCAACGAGTTGTTTTTCGCTGCGCTTGTCGAAGCCCTGGGCGAGCAGCTTCTGGGTGGATTGCACGATCTCCGAGCCCACATGGGCCGGATCGAAAAAGCGGTAGAGCCGTCCCTTGCCGACGCCCTCCCAGCCGTCCACCCAGTCGAACACCCAGTAGGCCCCATCGGGGCCCCAGGCACCGTCGGTCGCTTCGATCGACCAGATGAACTGCTGGTCGTTGGTGATCTCGAAGGACGCGCCCTTGGGCTTGAGTTGAAAACTCCAGATGCCGGAGTTGGCACCGGATCCACGGAAATCGCAGAGGGTGAAGGTCCCGTTCCAACTGGATCCCATGCCGGTGCCGGGATAGTAGGCATTGCCACTCGGGCCGGCGGTGATGTTCCTGATCGGCGGGGTGATGTAGGCGGGCTGCGCGTCATTCTGCGGCTGCCACATCTTCTCCACATTCCAAGGACCGCGCGGCATGGGGGCATCCGCGCCTTCGAGGAACTGCCATCCGATGCGCCAACCGCTGTCGCCGCCTTCGATGAGGTAGGTCCAACGGGCCTGATCACCGCCATCGGAATTGTTGTCGCCGGTGAACAGGTTCCCCCATTCATCAAACACCAGTTCCTGCGGATTCCGCAGGCCGCTGTAGACCATCTCCATGGCGGTCCCGTCGGGATTGCAGCGGAACACCGCACCGCAATCGGGAGTTCCGACAACCCGCCCCTCGGTCCTGAGCACCGAGGCGCGGTCGCCGATGGAGAAGTACAGTTTCCCATCCGGACCGAAGGTCAGACCGTGCAGGTCATGACCGAGGAAACCGACGCGCACGCCGTGGCCGTAGCTGATGCTGCGGCGGGAATCTGCGATGCCGTCCAGGTTTTCATCCCGAAGCCGCCAGACGTTGGGAATGTTGGCGAACCAGACGTCCTTGCCGCGGGCGAGCACGCCGGCGGCGACCCCGTCCAGGGGAGTGGCAAAATTCTCGGCGAAGACCTGGGAAACATCGGCGCGACCGTCGCCGTTGGTATCGCGCAGATACTGGATGCGCTCGGTGTTCCGGTAGTAATCCTTCATCCCCTTCTCACCGAGATGCCGGCGCATCATGGCGAGCCGATCCTCCACGGATTTGCAGGCCAGATCCTCATCCAGCCAGTCCATGATCCCGCGGATATCGGGGACGCCGCGCCAGGCGCGAAAGGTCTGGGCCACGAACACCCGGCCGTCATCGGCGACATCGAAGGCCACGCCATGGGCGACTTCGGGTTCGGCGGCGAACAACTGGCCCTTCCAGCCCGGCGGCAGACGGAACCGTTTCAGGTTCTTTTCGCCGTCCTCCGAGGCGGCGGCGATCTTCGGTGATTCGAACTGTCCTTGCGGGCCAAGTTGATGCTGGGCACGGGCGGAGACGGCTGCAACGGCAGCCAACACGATGGCACCACGCCACTTCATTCGAGGGGTCCAAGGCATACGGCCGGGCAGGATATGAGTGAACACGACCGTGGCAAGGCACGGCTGGAGGAATTTGGGACGCGATGGAGAAAACTCAGGAAAGCTTTTGACACTTGGCTCCCGATTCCGAAAAGTGCGCCCCGCTTTCCGGTCGTTGGGGTCGTAGCTCAGTTGGTAGAGCACCACAATGGCATTGTGGGGGTCAGGGGTTCGAATCCCCTCGGCTCCACCATCGACCGGAAATCTCCCCCCCTTTTTCAGAGCCTGGTTCCCAGTTTCCAGCTTGGAACTCGTGACCTCGCCCTCGTCCGCCACCTCACACCCTGCCCGGCCGATTTGCCGGAGGTAGGCCCGCTGCCCCAGCGGGCGTTTCCTTATCGCCGCCTGAGGGCAGGCGGCCTACATCCCTGAGCAACCCAAGAGGCGGGCTGGTTCTTCCAGAACGGGAATTCCCCCTGTCCTTCGCCTTCGACCCTGTTCAAACTCCCGGTTCACGTCTTCCTGTCACGTTGTTCCATGTCCAAGATTCATCGCGCACTCCTTTCTGTTTCCGACAAGACCGGCCTGGTTGAACTCGCCCGCACGCTGGTGTCGGCGGGGGTCGAACTCCTCTCCACCGGCGGCACCGCCAAGGCGATCCGAGACGCGGGCCTGCCGGTGAAGGACCTCTCCGAACACACCGGATTCCCGGAGATGCTGGATGGCCGGGTCAAGACGCTCCATCCGCTCGTCCATGGCGGCTTGCTCTACCTGCGCGGCAACGCCGAGCACGAACGCACCGTGGCCGAGCATGGAATTGCACCGATCGATCTGGTGGTGGTGAACCTCTATCCGTTCGAAGCGACGGTGGCGAAGCCGGGGGTGTCGTTGCATGACGCGATCGAGAACATCGACATCGGCGGTCCGTCGATGCTGCGCAGCGCGGCCAAGAACCACGGAAGCGTGACGGTGATCGTGGATCCGGCAGACTACGCCACCGTGGCGGAGCAGGTGCGCGCGACGGGCAACACGACGTTGGAACTCCGCCAGCAACTGGCCGCCAAGGTGTACGCCCGCACCGCGGCCTATGACGCCGCGATCGCCGCCCACCTGAGCCGGGAGTTCACCCCGGGCAATGTCCCCGTCCCGGTGCTGTCGGTCGGCGCGCCGCTGGCCCAACCGTTGCGCTATGGCGAGAACCCTCACCAACGCGCCGCCCTTTACGGCAGGTTCCGCGACTACTTCGCACAGCTTCACGGCAAGGAACTTTCCTACAACAACATCCTTGATCTGACCGCCGCCGCCGCCTTGATCGGGGAGTTCCCGGCCAACGATCCCACCCTGGCCATCCTCAAGCACACCAACCCCTGTGGAGTCGGCCGCGGAACCACGCTCCGCGAGGCATGGGACCGCGCCTTCGCCACCGACCGCCAGGCCCCGTTCGGCGGGATCATCGTCGTCAACCGCACGCTGGACCTCTCCTGCGCCGAGGCGATCGCCGAGATCTTCAGCGAGGTCATCGTCGCCCCCGACTTCGCGCCGGACGCCCTCGCGCTCCTCCAGCAGAAGAAGAACCTGCGTCTGCTCCGCATCCTCAAGAATCCGGCCCAGGCCTCGCCCAACGACCTCCGGTCGGTCGGTG
>CAMCFL010000470.1 GCA_945873715.1 Akkermansia muciniphila | reverse complement strand
GGGCGTCGCCATTTCAACACCCGCTACAAGAACTACCTCGATTGGTTGCCCACGACCTATGTGCGCAATGTGCTGACCAACGGAACGTATCGGCTGCACGCGATGGACAGCACCAACCAGGTGACCTCGGTGCGGGCACTGACCGTCCGTCGGAATTCCCGGACCAACTACTGGCTGGAGGTCCGCCAGAAGTGGCCCGCCAATCCCTGGGTGGAGAACGGGATCAGCATCCGTTGGGGGCAGACCGGCAATACGGCGTCACTCCTCCTCGACACGACGCCTGGCTCTGCGGAGGGCAAGAACGACGCTCCCTTGGTCCTCGGCCGTACCTTCAGCGACCGGTTGGCCGGGGTGCATGTCACCCCACTGGCCAAGGGCGGCACCAATCCGGTCTGGTTTGATGTGGCCGTCCGAATCGGTAATCCCACCAACAACCAGAAGCCCCTGCTCAGCATGAGTGGATCATCGGCGTCGGTGGCGCTCAACGGCACGGTCCGCTTCACCGCCACTGCATCGGATGCCGATGACGGGGTGCTGTCCTATGCCTGGGATTTCGGGGATGGAAGCTTCGGGACCAACGGGGCCACGGCGTCGAAGGCGTTCTCGACCCAGGGTGAGTATGTGGTGCGTTGTGTCGTGTCCGATCTGCGCGGGGGAACGGCATCGGATTCCTATCTGGTGCGGGTGGGGAGTCCGACGACGGTGCGATTGAGCGGGCAGGTCCTGCGGGATGGTGAGCCGGTTGAAGGAGTGCGGATCTTCACCTCCAACACCCAGCAGACCTTCACGGACAGTGACGGTACCTATGTTCTCGCGGGGTTGACCCGCGGAAGCCATACGGTGCGGGCCCTCGCCGATGGCCTCCTGTTCACCCGGCAAGGATTCAGCAATCCCCTCAACGTCCAGGTGAACCTCAGTGGAGTGAGCTTTGAGGCGACTGCTCCGGGTGATCTCCAGAGTATCACCCTGGTTCCATTGGGGGCGTCGTGGCGCTACTTCGACAAGGGCACATTTCCCGCCGGAGGGTGGACCTCGGCTTCCTTCAACGACTCCGCCTGGAGCGAGGGGGCCGCCCAGTTGGGATACGGCGATGACGATGTGGTCACCACGGTCGGCTCCGGTCCCAACCCCAGTTCCAAGTACGTCACCACCTGGTTCCGGCACGCCTTCGTGGTGGACGATCCCAAGGCCTTCCTTTCTTCCACGCTGGGGATCATCCGTGACGATGGAGCGGTGGTGTATCTCAATGGCCGTGAGGTGTTCCGCAGCAACATGCCGACCGGGACCATCGGGGCCAGCACGCTGGCCGCGGCCACCGTCGGGGGAACCGATGAATCGATGATCTTCGAGACGGACCTCAACCCCGCCCAGTTCCTGACCGGCCGCAATGTGCTGGCGGTGGAAGTCCACCAGAGCGATGCCGCCAGTTCGGACCTGAGCTTCCAGCTTCAGTTGACCGGTCTCCTGCAGGCGATCCGGGATCCGGCCATCGGGTTCGCGGTCGAGAATGAGGAGATCCGGCTGACCTGGCCCCTGGCGGCGGCCGGCTTTGTCCCGGTCGAAGCCACCTCTGTCGCAGGCCCTTGGACGGATGTGGAGGAACCGGTGCAGTCCGTCGGGGGACAGAATGTGCTCCGGGTGCCGCTCGTCGCCGGGGAACGCTTCTACCGCCTGCTCAAGCGGTAGCCACTCAAAGCCTGCGCCCTGTAGAAACGGGGCGCCGGCGGCCCGCCGGTGCTGCGGCGAAGGGGGGACGGATACGCGTGGAAGGCATGGGATGTGTTCGGGGAAGCCCTGGCCGGATTCAGGGCGGAAGTTCTGGGGTTTGCCCGTGGGGATGCAACTTGAGCTTGTTGTCACGCATGCAGGCCCGCTGCCCTCAGCGGGCGCTTTCACATCGCCGCCTGAGGGCAGGCGGCCGACAGCCATGACAGACTCAAGATGCACCCGGCCTGTGGGGCATGGGGAGGCCCCATCATTTCGTCCCGCGATGCGCTCGGTTGGCCGGCAATCGATCGGAGCGACCAGAGAGTGCGGCACTCCCCGGGAACATCCGGACACGGCTTCGAGCTGGCGTGCTCAGGGGCAAAGGCCCGATCATGACTGCGATGCATGGGGTACCTTGGGCCTTACTGGTGCTGGTCTGGATTCTGGGCGCGGTGGCGCGTGCGGCAGAGGGATCAACCGCCCGGCTGAACGTGGTGTTCATGATGGCGGATGATCTCGGCTGGGGGGAACTGGGCTGCTACGGGCAGCAGAAGATTTCGACACCGAACATCGATCGGTTGGCCGCGCAGGGGATGCGTTTCACCCGGCATTACAGTGGCGCTCCGGTTTGTGCTCCCTCGCGGTGTGTGCTGATGACCGGGAAGCATCTGGGTCATGCCGAGATCCGGGGCAATCGGCAGGCGAGTGTGGATTTTCCGCAGTTCAACCAAGGGCAGCATCCGATCAGTGAGCAGGCCTACACGCTGGCCCGGGCCTTCCGCGACGCCGGCTACGCTACCGGTGCCATGGGGAAGTGGGGACTCGGCCCGGTCGGCAGCACGGGTGATCCCAATCGGAAGGGTTTTGATCTGTTCTTTGGCTACAACTGTCAGGCAGTTGCCCACAGCGCCTATCCGTCGAATCTGTGGCGGAATGCCGAGGTTCTCCCGGTGAATTCCAAGTCGGTGCCGGGTCATGCCCGGCAGCCGGAGGGCGAGGTTCGGGTGGACGACTGGATCGGCGCCAATTACGCGCCCCGGTTGATGGTGGACGAGGCGGTGGGGTTCATCGAGGCGCGGAAGGGAGCTCCTTTCTTCCTATACCTGCCGTTCATCGAGCCACATGTGGCCATTCACCCGCCGCGGGAGACGGTCGATAGGTTTCCGAAGGAATGGGACCCGGTTCCCTACCGTGGCCAGAACGGGTACCTGCCGCACCCCCAGCCGCGGGCAGGGTATGCCGCGATGATCACCGAGCTTGATCAGCATGTGGGGCGGGTGATGGCGGCACTGGAGCGGCACGGTGTGGCAGACCGGACACTGGTGGTGTTCACGAGCGACAACGGCACGACTCATCCGGCGGGTGCGAACTCGCCGTTCCATATCGGCGGTGTGGATGCCCGGTTCTTCAACAGCACGGCGGGTCTCCGGGGCTACAAGGGGAGCGTTTACGAGGGGGGCATCCGGGTGCCGATGATCGTCCGACTGCCCGGGCGCATCACGCCGGGGACGGTGAACGCGACGCCGGGCTACTTTGCAGATTGGTTCCCCACCCTTTGCGATGCTGCCGGCCTGGAAAAGCCGCCGGGACTCGATGGCGTGAGCCTATGGCCGGTGATGGCCGGCGGACGCATGGACGCCCCCGCCCCGCGGAAACCGATGATCTGGGTTTTTCCGGAGTATGGCGGCCAGGTCGCGGTCCGGATGGGGAACCTCAAGGCCGTCCGGCAGAAACTGGCGACCAGGCAACCCGGTGCGTGGGAGCTCTACGATCTGGATCGGGATCCGGCCGAATCAGTGAACCTCGCAGCGTTGCAGCCCGCCGCCATCCGTGAGGCGGAGAAGATCCTACGCCGTGAAGTGTCCGAGAACCGGGTGTTCCCAGTGAGGATCCCCGACGTCACGCCGTGACGTTCACGATGGCCTTGATGACGCCG
>CAMCFL010000469.1 GCA_945873715.1 Akkermansia muciniphila | reverse complement strand
CCAGGGATGCCCGGAGCGCACGGCCGTCTCGGCGGCGGCCGTCAGGCGGAGTCGGAGGCGGGGAGGATTCGGTGGCACCGGGCGCTAGGATTGAAGGGAGGCGAGGACCTCGGGATCACGCACATCCACCCAGCGCCCCTCGATCTGGAGTCCGGCAATGACCTCTCCGGACTCGATGATCGCAATGATGGCGTCGGTGAGTTCGTACTCCCCGCGAGGCGACTTCTCGAGTCGGGCGGTGAAGTCGAAGACCGACGGCCGGAACAGGTAGATGCCGGCGTTGTACCACGCGGGTTGGCCCTGCTTGAGCCAGCCTTCGGCCCGGAGTTGTTCCACCTGGGTGAGACTGGGCTTCTCCACCAGTCGCGTCAGTTCAAAGCGGTCATTGAAGAAGTTCAGTCCGCCCTGGGTGACATCCTCTCCCGCGGTCACCGTCAGGAGCCCGGCGTACGTGCCGGACTTCCAACGTTCGAGCATCCGACGGTACGTGTCGGCCTTCACCAGGATGTCGCCGTAGGTCAGGAGGAAGTCGTCGGACCCGACGAAGTCCCGGGCCACCTCGGGTGCCTTGCCGGTCCCGTCCTGGACCAGTTGACGCCGGTAGGTGATTCGCGCGCCCAGTCGGCTGCCGTCACCGAAATGGTCCTCGACCACCTCGGCGCGCCACCCGGTGACGATGCAGAGATCCCGGATGCCATTTTCCATCAGCCCCTCGATGATGTGTTCGAGGATGGGCCGGCCCTGGACCGGCAGCATGGGCTTGGGCAGTTCCTGGGTGAGCTCCCGCATGCGGGTGCCTTTGCCGGCGGCGAGGATGACAGCTTTCATTGGGAGTACAGGATCGCGAGCGGGCGCAGGCTGGGGCAGGGCAGCCCAGCGCGCCAACGGGAAATCTGCGTCGCGGCGGCTTGGGGCGGGCCCGGGGGCCATGGGAAAAGGGCGGGGAAAGCCGCGGAGGAGCGGAGGAATGGAGGAGGCACCGCCCGTGAAATGGGCGTACCTCGGCGCGCCACTCCGGATGTGAACCTGAATCCCGTGAGAACCGAGGGTCCCCAGTCCTCCGCTTCTCCGCTCCTCCGCGGCCATCCGATTCCCGTGGGGGTTGTCTGGATAGTTTCCCCCTGCCTCTGTTCTTGCCATCGGCCGGCGGTCGCCAATGGTTGCTGGCATGCATCGTCCATGTTTTCGCGAAGGGTTGGCCGGGGTCGCGGTGGCACTCGGCGTGATCTTGCTCTCCGGGTGTTCCACCGTGCCGGTGACCGGCCGCAGTCAGCTCAATTTCATGTCCGCAGGCGAGGAGATGAAGCTGGGCCTGTCCGAGTTCGACAAGATGAAGAAGGAGGTCCCCGTCTCCAAGGATCCCAAGCTGAACGCCCTCGTGCAGCGGGTCGGCCAGCGGATCGCCGCAGTGGCCAAGGGCGACATGCCCAATGCACAATGGGAGTTCGTCGTGTTCGAATCCAAGGAGGCCAACGCCTTCTGTCTGCCCGGTGGAAAGGTGGGGATCTACACGGGAATCCTGCCCATCACCCTCGATGATGCCGGGTTGGCGACCGTCATGGGACATGAGGTTGCCCATGCGGTGGCCCGCCATGGCGGGGAACGGATGAGCCAGGCGATGGGCCTCCAGATGCTCGGGGTCGGGGTCGCCGCCACCACCAGGGATTCCAAGTACGCCCAGGCGATCGCGGTCGGCTACGGCTTGGGCTCCCAGTTGGCCGTGGCACTGCCCCACAGCCGCCTGCAGGAATCCGAGGCCGACCGGATGGGCCTCCTCTACATGGCGCGCGCCGGCTATCCGCCTTCCGCAGCGGTCTCCTTCTGGCAACGGTTTGGCGAGCACAGCCGGGCGCAGGGCGGGGATACCGCCTGGTTCCTCCGCACCCACCCGACCGATCAACAGCGCGTTGAAAACCTACGACGGTTGCTGCCGGAGGCGGAAGCCGTGTATCGTCCCAAGCCGTGATGCGAAATCTCTTCACCCACGATGTACGCCAACGGTTCCTTGGCGCGATGATGCTTGGCTTGGTCGTCTTCGCCGCCGGTTGCCGCAGCAGCAAGACCGGTCAGGACGTCGGTACCAGCACCGGGCTTCCCTACCGTCCTCCCGGCAATCCGACCTACGTCGAGTTGCCCTCGGGATTCCCCATCTACCCCACCCCAACCCCGGCCCAGTCCCCGAAGTGATCCGGGTGCCATCCCTTCTCCCATGAAACCAAATCTGATGCCGGCCTGGCTGGGCGTGGTCCTGTTGGCCGGTCTTCTGGGTGGGGGATGCGCCACCGATGCCGATCCGGATCCAGGGACGAGCACCGGTCTTCCCTATCGTCCGGTCGCGCCGCCGCCCCCCTCGCCGCGGCCTCCCGCCGCCACCTTCGAACGGGCGGACTCCACCGGTCACCGGTATCTGCTGACGGCCAGTGACTGGCGGGCAGCGGCCGGTTCCTGGATCGGGACGCCCTACCGCACCGGTGGCGAGACCCGGCAGGGCGCGGATTGCTCGGGATTTGTCCGATCCCTGTATGGGGAGGTGGCGGGCGTCACCATTCCCCGGACCACCTCCCAGCAATGGCAGGAAGGCAAACCGATCGACCTTCTCTCCCTGCGTCCGGGGGATCTGGTGTTCTTCTCCCGATCCGGGCTTGGGGACGGCATCAGTCATGTGGGCGTGGTCATTGGCGAGGGCGAGTTTGCCCATGCCAGCACGACCCAGGGCGTCCGGTTCGCCTCCCACGATCGCGGCTACTGGCAGAAGCGATTTGCCGGAGCCCGACGCTTCCTGCCGTAGGCCGGGGCGCAATCCGGCAAACAAACTCATTGCTCCCGGCCCCCGGGATTCCTATTTTTCGCGTTCTGCATCCGTGCGCGGGTAGCTCAATTGGATAGAGCGTCGGTCTCCGAAGCCGAAGGTTGTGGGTTCAATTCCCGCCCCGCGCACCATTGCCTTTCTGATCGTTTTCCCCTCTGACAGAGCTGAGCCCAGAACGGGGGAATGGGCGGCCCGCCCGTTCCATTCACACCGCGCAGGCCCATTTCCGAACGCCTCCCCGCGGCATTGCCTCTCGCCCCCCGATCGTCGAATCCCGCGGAGCATCCTGGAGTGCGCGCAGCGTCAGCTGCCGCTTTGGTCGCGGGAGCTTCGGAGATCGTGGAGGTCCGTGTGCCCCGGCGATATGCGAATTCCCACCCTCGCGGTGCCCGGGAGCCAGGCGAGGACGGTTCGTCAGTCGGTGTCGTAGCGGGGCGGGCGAAAGCGGCCGCGGACGCTGTCGCGCCAAGGGACCTTCCCGGTCTAGGGGGCGCATCTTGATACTGGCCCCAATGCACGAGGCAGATGCTCGGACAGTCGGGACGCACGAGACCGGGAGTGGCATCCACGAATCCACGGATCCACGCTGGCTCACCCGAGCAGGAACGTGGATTCGTGGATGCCCACCCCTTTCCAAGGCGGGGGCAGTGTCAAGATGCGCCCTTCCTCGGGGATGTACGTGGCTGGGCCTCCCGCGGTTGGGGAGTCCAGGGCCTCGTTCGGCCCCGGATTTCCACCACCTCCACCTCCCCGTTCACAAGGTGCCAGGTGCTGGTCAGCCCCTGCGTGTCTGCCAGGCGCCCGCAGAGCTCCCGGCGCGACACCCAGGGCGGCGATGATGGGATCA
>CAMCFL010000468.1 GCA_945873715.1 Akkermansia muciniphila | reverse complement strand
CCCAGTCCGACCTGCTCGATCCAAAATCCCTCCGCACCCTCTTCCTCGATTTTGAATCCGCCGATTGGGAGAAGGAACTCGCCGACTTCAACAACACCGACGTGGAGGTCCCCGCCCAACTCACCGTCGATGGCAAGACCTACAAACAGGTCGGAATCCACTTCCGGGGCATGTCCTCCTACGGAATGATTCCCGAAGGCTCCAAGCGTTCGCTCAACCTCTCGCTGGACGCGATCCATCAGGGCCAGAACCTGGGCGGTCATCGCACCCTGAACCTGATCAACTCCCACGAAGACCCCTCGTTCCTCCGTCCGGTCCTCTACTCGCACATCGCCAATCAATACCTGCCCACTCCGCGCGCCAACTTCGTGCGGGTGGTGATCAACGGCGAGAACTGGGGCGTCTACGTTTGCATCGAACAGTTCAACAAGGACTTCACCCAGGCCCGCTTCGGTTCGGCCGCCGGCAATCGCTGGAAGGTCAGCGGCAGCCCCAACGGCCGCGGAGGGCTCGGTTTCCTCGGCGACGATCCCAAGTCCTACAAGGCCATCTACGATCTCAAGTCGAAGGAGAACCCCAAGGCCTGGACCGATCTCATCCAGTTGACCCGGGTCCTCAACACCACCCCGCCGGAGCAACTCCCCGCCGCCCTGGAACCGATTCTCGACGTCGAAGGCGTCCTCCGCTTCCTCGCTCTCGAGAACGCCCTGATCAACAACGACGGCTACTGGATCCGCGCCAGCGACTACAGCCTCTACCAGGATCCCAAGGGTCGCTTCCACGTCGTCCCCCACGATATCAACGAGACCTTCAGCCTGCCCGGCGGCCCCGGAGGTCCCGGGGGACCCGGTGGCCGCCGCCGCGGCGGCATGGGACCCGGGGGACCGGGCGGGCCCGACAACTCCGGTGGCCCGGGCCGACAACGTGGACAAGGCGGCCCAGGCGGGCCTCCTGCCATGGCGAACGCCACCCCGCTCACGCTTGCCCTCTCGCCGTTGCACGCAGCGAAGGACCCGTCCAAGCCGCTCCTGTCGAAGTTGCTCGCCGTGCCTGCCTGGCGCACCCGATACCTCCAACTGGTGGGAGAGATCGCAACCACCTGGCTCGACTGGAATCGCCTCGGCCCGATCGCCGAAGCCCATCACACGCGCATCGCCGACTGGGTGAAGGCTGATACCCGCAAGCTGGATTCCACCGCGGACTTCGACGCCAGCCTCACCGCGCCCGCCCCGCAACGGGCCGCCTTCGGACCGCCGGGAAGCGGGCCGCGCATCGGCATCCGCACCTTCGCCGAAGGCCGCCGGGCTGCGCTCCTCGCGAATCCCGACGTCCAGGCCGCCCTGGGGAAGTAGGCTGCCCTCCCGGGGCCGCGGGCGTCCCCGCCCGCTTCTTCTCCTCCCTGCCTCAGAGCCAAGCCCCACCCCTTACCGTGCGCCCCGGAGCTGCCGGGCGCGCCGCACCAAATCCACGAACTCCGCCCGGTAACCTTCGCGATCATCGCCCAGGCCCCGCTCGGCCAGTTGCAGGACCGCTTCATAGGTGAGGTTGCCCTTGTGGGGCGAATCCCGCAGAAGCATGCCGAAACCCGCCACCGCCGCCGTGAAACGGAAGTCCGCCCCGACCTTCTCCCAGGGCTTCGAATCGCCCTTCACCGCCACCTCCATCAATCGGCTCTTGTCCCCGTCGGGCAATTTGTAGCGCAACTTGAGGAACAGCATTTCCTCCGGTCGCACCCGCGCGGCCTCCGGCTCGGGCGCCCGCACCGCGTAGCGCAATGGATCCACCCCAGCCTCGTTCCCGCCCACCGGCACAATCTCATACAAGGCCGTCACCGCGTGCCCGGCACCGAGATCCCCGGCGTCCTTGGTGTCGTCGTTGAAATCCCGATTCGCCAACACCCGGTTCTCGTATCCGATCAGGCGCCAGCTCACGACCTGGGATGGATTGAACTCGACCTGGAGTTTCACGTCCTTCGCCACCGTCACCAGGGTGGACTCCAACTCCTCGGACAGGACCTTCTGCGCTTCGCGGAAGGAATCGATATAGGCATAGGAACCATTGCCCCGGTCGGCCAGCAACTCGGTCGTGGCATCCTGGTAGTTGCCCATGCCATAGCCCAGGACCGTCAGGAAGACCCCCGACTTCGCCTCCCCCTCGATCAGTTGCAGCAACTCTTCCCGGCTGGTGGTCCCGACGTTGAAATCGCCGTCCGTGCACAGGATGACCCGATTGACCCCGTCCCGGACCAGATTCGTACGGGCCAATTCATAGGCCAGTCGGATGCCGGCAGACCCATGGGTGGAACCGCCCGCCCAGAGCGCATGGATCGCCGCCAGGATCGGTTCCTTTTCCGCCCCGTTCGACGGGGCCAGCACAAGCCCCGCGTTGCCAGCGTAGGTGACGATCGCCACGTGATCCCGGGCCGTCAGCTTCTCCGTCAGCAACCGCAGGGAGCGTTGCACCAGCGGCAACTTGTTCTCCGGTTCCATCGATCCGCTCACGTCCACCAAGAAGACCAGGTTGGCCGCCGGACGTTCCTTCCGCGGAATGTCCCGCGCCTTGAGCGCCACCCGGACCAATCGATTCCCCGGGGTCCAGGGGCTCTCGGCAACCTCCACTTGGGCCGCCACCGGATGCTCCCCGCTCACCGGCGGATAGGCGTACCGGAAATAGTTGATCATCTCTTCCAACCGCACCGCGTTGGCCGGAGGAAGGCTGCCTTCACGCAGGAAGCGTCGGAGGTTGGAATAGGACGCCGTATCCACGTCGATGCCGAAGGTGGACAGGCGCGCCTCGGCCACCGGTCGGAACGGATTCTCGACGATCGGCAGGTAAGTCTCCCCACGGCTTCGACCGTTGAAGCCTCCACGGCCCAGGTCGCCCACGCCGCCCGAGAAGGCGATCCCACCCAGCGGACTACGGCCGGCGAGGTCCCCGCCCGCGGGCGGAAGGGATTTTACCTGCGGTGCCGGGGCCAATCCGTAGCGCTTCATCAGCGTCGGCTCCATGGCATCCACCGCACGGGACTCAGCCGCGACCACTCCCCGTTGAGTCGGGATCCCGGACGGAGCCACCGACAGATTGACTGCCGCACCGCGTGACCCACGTCCCCCGGCGGACGCCGGGGCCTTTTCTCTGGCCTTGGTTGGAGCTGGAGCCGGCACGGAACTGGGAGGAGGTGCTGGGGTTGGCGCCGGCTGCAAACGGACCGGGGTTTCCCTCCTTTGGGCTGCCGCCGGGGCGACGGGAACGGGTGCCGGAGCGTCCACGGCCACGGGCACGGAAGCCACCCTGGCGGAGGAAACCGCAACCGGAGGGGCGGGAGCGACGGAAGGCGCGGGCGCGTTGGTGATGGTCGGAATGGGGCCGTAGCGGGTCTCGGAAAATTCCCGGTCGGCATCGCGCTCGATCCGGGGCCAGACCACCAGAGCGAGGCAAAGCGCTGCCGCGCCGGCGAGGCTCATCCCCCAGGCGGGCTGCAGCAGCCAGCGCCACCAGGCACCCGTCCCGGCGGGGACGTCCGTCGCAGGGACCTTGGAGGTAGGTTCGACGGAGGGTTCCGCCGCATCCGCAATGGCCGAACGCTGGGCCTCGGTCAGCGACAACGCCGGTTCGGCGGCCAATTGCTCGGCCAACCGCGCCGCACAGGTCCGGATCGC
>CAMCFL010000467.1 GCA_945873715.1 Akkermansia muciniphila | reverse complement strand
AACAGCCGGGGGTCCCGGCCCAAGCTCGTGGTGGCCAGGAGCAGCGCTTCCGGATCCAGCATCCAGCGGTCCACTGGTTGCGACTGACCCGCAACCCCCAGCGCGGACCATTGGCGCCAAAGAAAGCCCAGAACGTGCTCCTGGAAGTGTTCCCTAGAGGCGTTCATGCAGATCTCCGTGGCCGAGGGCTTGGAGGACTTCGACGACGACCTGGCGAAAGGCGTCGGAAACATCCTGCGTGAAGGTCCACCGGGCGGCCGCCAGCAATTCCTCCGGCGTGGGATTCAGCTTCCGCAAATCGGTAAAATGCCGACCACCCTGGTCGGCAGCCGCGTAGAGCTTGAAGTGGATCTGATCATAGCGACTGATGAAGCTGACTTGGAGCGCCGCGCCGAAGTCTCGAACGACCAGTCGTTCGGCCACTCCCACGGGAAGACCGAGGCGAAAGAGGTTTTCGTCCGCCGGTCCGTCGTTGAGCCAATGAGTCGGCAGGCTGAGTTCGGAGCGAACGGCCTCGGCAGCGGCCAGCAGCCACTCCGGCAGTGGACGGGCGCAGAGCAACTGGCCGTTTTCCAGCGTGGCCAGAACATCCACGTCCTGCGTGGTCCGGGTCACCAGCCTCAAGGCGATGAGCGCTGACCCGCCGCAGACGACCAGGTGGATGGGCGGATGGTGCCGGACCCGCATCAGGTCCCCCAAAAGGCCCAAAGCCCGGTCCAGAGACTCTTGGTCAATGTTGCTCACGAATACATCTTAAACACTGATAACGGGTGTTTCAATAGTCTTTTACGGATGCCAAATGGACAGAGTCACGGGATGAAGCGTCCCTCCGGGGAAGACTTTTGCTGCTCACAATTGGGAGCGACAAGGGTGTATCACCTGCTCGACAACTGGTCCGCTTTGTGGGCTGGGGCGGACTGCCCCAGGTCTTTGATGCCTGGAACAAGGAGTGGAAGACGGAACGCGAACGGCTGGAAGCGCTGCTTCCCGAGACTGAACTGGAATCCGCCCGCGCCAGCACGCTCAACGCGCACTACACAGCCCCGGTGGTCATCCGGGCCATGTTCGCCGCCCTGCAACGCTTCGGCTTCGAGCGGGGCCGGATTCTGGAACCCGCCTGTGGTTTGGGCCACTTCATCGGCCTGATGCCGGAGGACATGCTCCGGCAATCGCAGATCACCGGCATCGAGATTGATTCCGTTACCGCCCGGCTGGCGAAGCAGTTGTATCCCGATGCGGACATCCGTCGGCAACCCTTCGAGGAAACCCGGCTGGCCGACTCCTTCTTCGACGTTGCCATTTCGAACATCCCCTTCGGCGACTACCGCCCGTTCGACGCCCGGTTCAAGCAGTGGAAATTCGTCATTCACGATTACTTCTTCGCCGCGACCCTGGAAAAGGTTCGGCCCGGCGGACTCATCCTGTTCGTCACCTCCAAGGGCACGCTCGACAAGGTTGAAGGCGGTTTGCGGGAACTCATTTCCCAGCAGGCTGACCTGCTTGGAGCCATCCGCCTGCCGAACGACGCGTTCAAAAAGAACGCCAACACCGAAGTCACCACCGACATCGTGATGCTGCGGAAACGGTTGCCCGGCGAGACCCCGAATGGTCCGGCATGGAAGACCCTCGGAGAAATCACCAACTCGCTCGGGGAGACGATTCCGCTCAACGAATACTTCGTCGCGCACCCCGAGATGATGCTCGGCGAGATGCGTCTCGAAGGCGGTCTGTATCGGCGGGGAGAACCCTCCTTGGTCGGCAACGGTCGCGATTTGGGCGAACAACTGGCCGAAGCCATCGCGCTGCTACCCCGGAACGTGTTCACGCCGCATCGGACGGCGATCCGACCGCCGACGTTGGACCAGACCGTTCCTGCGCCCGAAAACATCAAGCCCAACGCCTACGCCGTCGTGAACGACCGAATCGGCATCCGTGAGGGCGACAACATTACGATTCTGGATGGGCTTTCGCCTGTTCGCGCCCAGCGCATTCGAGGACTCATCCGTGTCCGAGACGCGGTGCGCCGTTGTCTGCGGACCCAACTGGAAGCCTCGGACGAATCCAGTGTCGAGATGGCCCGCCGTCAGTTGAACGACGCCTACGACACGTTCGTCGCCAAGTTCGGCGCGGTCTCCGACCGGGCGAACACATCCGCTTTCCGGGGTGACCCCGATCTTCCGTTGCTCCTGTCGCTGGAGAACTTTGACCCCGAGACTAAGCGTGCCCGCAAGGCGACAATCTTTCACGAGCGGACCATCCAAGGGCCGCGTGCCGTCACGGACATCAAGACGGCCCAGGACGCCTTGCTCATCTCTTTGGGCGAACGAGGCCGGGTGGATTTGGAGCACGTCGCCTCCCTGCTCAAGAGGCGGGTTGCCGATGTGGTCCCCGAACTGAAGGGAGCCATCTACCTCAATCCGCAGACCGACCGTTGGGAAACCGAGGATGAATACCTCTCAGGTAACGTGCGCGCGAAACTGGCCGCCGCCGAGGCCGCCGTGCTGAGCGACGAACAGTTCCAGACGAACATCGAAGCGCTAAAGCAGGTCCAGCCGGTGGACCTGACCGCCGCCGAGATCGATGCCCGTTTGGGCAGCACCTGGATTCCGGCGAACGACCTCGCGCTTTTCGTCGAAGAACTGCTCGGCGAGCGCGGCATCACCATCAATCACGTTCCCCAGCTTGGCCTTTGGGTGGTTCAGGCGGGCTGGAACGCGAAATCCTCCGTCGCCAATACGACCGAGTTCGGCACCAACCGGCGCAGTGCGCTGGAGCTGATCGAGGACGCCATGAATCTCCGCACGCCCACGGTCTATGACCGGGACGAACAGAACGACCGCGACGTGGTCAACGGTCCGGCCACCGAGGCGGCCCGAGACAAGCAGGAGAAGCTCAAGGAACGCTTCAAGGCGTGGCTCTGGCAGGACGACGACCGCCGGGAACGGCTGGTCCAGAAATACAACCGCGAGTTCAACAATCTCCGGCCGCGCACTTTCAACGGCGATCACCTGACGCTTCCCGGAGCCAGTCCGGTCATCACCTTGCGACCGCACCAGCGGGCGTCCGTTTGGCGCATCCTGCAAACGCCGAACTGCCTGCTCGCCCACGTCGTGGGGGCCGGGAAGACCTACACGATGGTGGCGGCTGCCATGGAACTGAAGCGGCTCGGGCTCGCCCGGAAGCCGCTCATCGCGGTGCCGAACCACATGCTCGGGCAGTTCTCCTCGGAACTACTCACACTGTATCCCGGCGCGAACATCCTCGTCGCGACCAAGGACGACTTCGAGAAGGAGCGGCGCAAGACGCTCATGAGCCGCATCGCCACCGGCAATTGGGATGCAGTCATCGTCACCCACTCCGGCTTCGAGAAGATTCCGCTCAGCCGTGCCTCCCAGGAGGAGTTCATCCAAGCCCAGCTTCGTGAACTCGCGTTGGCCATCGAACAGCAGCGAGGCGAGAGCGGTTCCCGCATCGTCAAGATGCTGGAACGGGCGAAGAAAAAGCTGGAGGGGAAGCTCAAGGACCTCCTGGCCGCTGAACGCAAGGACGACACCCTCACCTTCGAGGAACTCGGGGTGGACCGCCTGATTGTGGATGAGGCGCACGCGTTCAAGAATCTGTTCTACGTCTCCAAGATGACCCGCATTGCCGGGCTCCCTC
>CAMCFL010000466.1 GCA_945873715.1 Akkermansia muciniphila | reverse complement strand
ACGCCCGCTGAGGGCAGCGGGCCTACAAACTCAGGATGTCCCGGCGCGCCGCCGGTCACCCCGGGGCTACTTGCCCTTGACGTCGTAGCAGTGGAGCAACTCCTGGTCGCGCAGGTAGAGCTTGCCGTCCAGCACCACGGGATGGGTCCAGATGCGACCCTGGGGACTCCGCCGGGTCGACTGGGGAGCCAGCTTGAAGCGACCCTTTTCACTCCAACCCGTCGGCGTCGCTTCGACCAGCGCCACGTTGCCACCGTCTTCGGACACGCAATAGAGCATCCCGTCGGCGAAATGGACGGAACCCTTGCCGAGGGATTTGTTGGCCCAGACCTCCTGGCCGGACTTCAAATTCTGGCAAACCCAGCCCGGTCCATCGGAATAGCCGTAGAGATGATCGCCCACCCGGACCACGCCGCCGTGGTGGTTCTTCATCACCTTGTTGTCCTCGTACACCACCTTCGCGCCGGTCGCCGTCAATCGCACTGCCTTGCAACCCACGTTGTAACCGGCGGAGACGTAAACGATGCCATCGTGATGGATGGGCGTTGGGATCACCGCCGTGGCGCCTGGAAACTCAACATTCCACTGAACCTTGCCGTTGGCAGGATCGACGCCGAAGAACCGCTTCATCACCAACTGCACGATCTGGGGCTTGCCCGCGTTTTGGATGAGAATGGGGGAAGAATACTGGGCGGCATCCTGAAGACCGGTGGTCCGCCAGACGACCTCGCCCGTCTTTTTGTTGAGGGCCGCCAGGGTGCCACCGGATCCGCCGGGGGTGCAGATGACCGTGTCTCCCACGACCAGCAACGACTCGGTGTAGCCCCAGTCCTGAAGCTTGCCACCCAAGTCCTTGACCATGGACTTCGACCAGACCTGCTTGCCATCTGCCCGGTTGAGGCAAACCAGCAGGCCCTGGCCGCCGAGGGCATAGAGGTGATCCCCATCCACCGTCGGCGTTCCGCGCGGTCCATCTCCCCAACGGTTCGGATAACGGGGACCCGCCGGGGCCGACCACACTTCCTTGCCGGTCGCCGTATCCACGGCGATGACGAATTCCTGATTCTCCCGCAGACCCATCGTGAAGAGCTTGCCCGCGACGATCGAATAGCCTGCGTATCCCAGCCCGGCGTCGTTGAATACCCACAATTGCTTCGGTCCGCCCTCGGGCCAGGACTTGAGCAATCCCTTGTCGGGCGACCGATCTTCCCGACCGGGACCACGCCATTGGGTCCAGTCGGCGGCATCTGCCGCAGGCAATTTCAGGACAAGCGAAACAAGCAGGGCAGAGAGGATGGCCTTCATGTGACAGAGGAGTGCAACAAGGTCCCGATCTTTTCACTGATGTCGGGCGCGCGCATCAGCGATTCTCCCACCAGGATGGCCCGGGCCCCGCACCGCCGGAGGCGGACGACGTCTTCCCGGGATTCGATCCCGCTCTCGGCCACCAGCAATCGGTCCGCGGCCCGGTCCTCGGCGAACAACCGCAGTGCCAGTCGCTCGGTGGTGGCCAGATCCACCTGAAACGTCTTCAGGTTCCGGTTGTTCACCCCGACCAACCGGGCCCCGGCCGACAGCGCCCGCCCCAACTCCTCCTCGTCATGAACCTCGACCAGGGTCGCGAGCCCGGCGGCGTCGGCCAGCGCGTGGAAGTGCCGGAGCGAATCATCGTCGAGGATCGCCACGATCAGGAGGATCGCGTCGGCCCCCCACTCGACGGCCTCCAGGATCTGGCGCTCGTCGATGATGAAATCCTTGCGCAGGAGGGGAAGCCGGACCGCGGCACGGATCTGTCGCAGGTACTCCAGCGATCCCTGGAAGAACGGTTCGTCGGTCAACACCGAGAGGCAGCTGGCTCCCCCCGCCTCGTACTCGCGGGCAATCCGGACCGGATCAAAATCCGCACGGATGACCCCCTTGCTGGGAGACGCCTTCTTGACCTCGGCGATCAGGCCGATGTCACCGCGTCGGGGTTGTCGCAGGGCTCCGATGAAATCGCGGACGCCATCGCCCCGTTTCTCGATGGCAGCACGCAGTTGATGGGCGGCGACGGCACCGGCGGGGAGCAACGCCACCTCCTGGCGCTTCCGGGCGACGATCGTCTCGAGGATGTTCATGGGCGGGGACGGGCGGGGATTCTATTCGTCTTCGTCCTTGAGTCCTGGGATGCGCTTGAGCGGACAACCGGCCCGCAGCCATCCGTTCACATACAGATCGAGAGCGCCGTCCATCACCGCCTGGACGTCGGAGGTCTGCACCCCGGTCCGGAGGTCCTTCACCATGCGGTAAGGCTGGAAGACGTAGCTGCGGATCTGATTGCCCCAACTCACGCTGCCCTTTTCGCCGTAGAACTTCTCCATGTCGGCCTTGGCCTGGTCGAGGCGCAGCGCGTAGATCTTGGCCTTCAGCATCGACATGGCCGTCGCCTCATTCTGGGCCTGCGACCGTTCCTGCTGCGACGCCGCCACGATCCCCGTTGGAATGTGCGTGATCCGCACCGCCGTCTCGACCTTGTTGACGTTCTGCCCGCCCTTGCCGCCGGACCGGAACGTGTCGCGCCTGATCTCGCTGTCGGGCACGACGACGTCCGAAAGCGCCAGGTCATCCAACTCGGCGACCACGTCGATGGAGGCGAAGCTGGTGTGCCGGCGCTTGTTCGAATCGAAAGGCGAAATCCGGACCAACCGATGAACGCCGCGCTCGGCCTTGGTGAAGCCGTAGGCGTTCTGGCCCACGACCCGGAAAGTCACCGACTTGAGCCCGGCGGAATCGCCGGGGAGCGCATCGGTCACCTCCCATTTCCAACCACGCGCATCGAACCAACGCCCGTACATCCGCGAGAGCATCTCCGCCCAGTCCTGTGCCTCGGTTCCGCCCGCACCGGCCTGGATGCTGAAGATGGAATTCTTGCCGTCATGCGGCCCGGTCAGGAGGACTTCCAACTCGAACCGCTCCAACTCCCGGTTCAGGGCGGCCAGTTCTGCATCGGCCTCCTTCTGGACGGCGTCCTGACCTGCCGGCGGCTCAGCCTCCCCCAACTCAAGCAGCACCCGCACATCGTCCAGGCGCCGATCGCAGGTGGCCATCGGCTCCGCCTTGCGCTTCAGGCCGTTCAGGTCGTCGATCACCTTCCGCGCCGCCTCCTGATTGTTCCAGAAGGTGTCCGAAGTCATCTGCGCCTCCATTTCAGTGATGCGCTTGAGCACCAGGGGGAGGTCGAGAAACTTCTTCAATTGCGCCAGTTTGCTGGCGATCGCGTCCACGTTGGAGCGCGTGACTTCGAACATAAGGCCGGGAACGTAGGCCGAAGCCGTCCGGCCTGTCGAACCCGGAGTCTCCTAGGTGCACGGGCGGGGCACCGCTTGACACCGCCCCCGCCGGAAGCCGTGGGTGTGCTCTACGCCGGAGGCGTTTCAGCGATTAGCCCGGGGTGAGCGAAGCGATACCCCGGGACAGTTGCCCTTAAAACACTCCCACCCCGGCAGGGGTGGCAGACCTGCAACCCCTCCGGGGTTGATTGGACTTTTTGCGCCATTTACCCGGGGTGGTACCCCGGGCTAATCGCTGCCATCCCTCCGGGATGAGGAAGGACGACGGGGCTCGCCGCCGCATCGGGTTCGGAGATTTCCGCATGGCGCGTCGGGGGCAGTGTCAAGATGCGCC
>CAMCFL010000465.1 GCA_945873715.1 Akkermansia muciniphila | reverse complement strand
GGTCCTGAACGATCAGCTCTTTCTGGCCGGATATTCCCAGGGCGGCCATGCGACCTTGTCGGTGCTCCGGGAGTTGGAGGCCCGCCATGCGGCGGAGTTTCCCGTGACGGCCTGTGCCGCGATGGCCGGGGCCTACGATCTTTCGGGCGTCATGCTGGACGACGCCCTGTCCGAGCGCCGTCCTCCCAACGCCTACTATTTCGCCAGCCTGCTGCAAACCCTGGTGGACCTTTACGGGCTTGCGCCTGCCTTGGCGGACCTGCTGGTGCCGCCTTACCACCTGACGATTCCACCCCTGATGGACGGCAATACGCCGGGTTCGGCGATCAATGCTGCCATGCCGGCAATCCCCCATCAGGTGCTCAAGCCTGAGTATCTGGCAGCCGTTCGAACTTTGCCGGACCATCCGCTTCGTCGGGCGCTCCGGGACAATGACCTGACCGGCTTCCTGCCCCGGGCACCGCTGCGGTTGTACCATTGCAGCGGCGATGAGGACGTCCTGCCCTTGAATTCGAGCGTGGCGCGGGACCGGTTCGTGGCCGCCGGCGCGACGGGAGTCCAGTTGCTGGATCCGCAGGCGGGAGCGGACCACGGGGATTGTGTGGAACCGGCCCTGCTGGCTGCCAAGGCTTGGTTTGATTCGTTGCGCCGGTGAGTGACCGTTCGTGGGGCGCCAAAAACGGGACTAGGCAAAACACCCGGTTTACACCAGTTTCCGACCTGTGCCGAAGACCGCCCAGACCTCCGAAGCGGGCGGAGCCAAGCCGTTGCCGTTCGAGGAGGCCGTACAGAAACTGGAAACGATCGTGGACTCGATGGAGTCCACCGATCTCCCTTTGGAAACGCTCTTGCAGCGTTTTGAAGAGGGCACGCGCCTCCTGCGAAACTGTCAGGAGCGTCTCGCTGAGGCCGAACTGAAGGTGCAACGCTTGGAAAAGGATTTGGCGGGCGATTCGGTCGCCCGGTCGTTTGACCCGGGACTTGCCGGGACAGATTCAGAAACTGCATGAGCCGTTACCTAGACATGGTGGATTCGCCTTCTCACGTGAAGAAACTCACGCTGGACCAACTCACTGACCTCGCTCAGGAGATCCGGACGGAGTTGATCGATGGGCTGGCAACCAATGGGGGACACCTTGGCCCGAATCTGGGCGTGGTGGAACTGACCCTTGCGTTGCACCGGTGCTTCGACACTCCCCACGACAAGTTCGTCTGGGATGTCAGTCATCAGGTTTATGTCCACAAGATCCTGACCGGCCGCAAGGACCGCTTCCGCACCATCCGGACCACCGGTGGCTTGAACGGCTTCGCCCTGCGGACCGAAAGTGAGCATGACTGTTACGGGGCCGGCCATGCCGGGACCGCGCTGTCCGCCGCCCTCGGCATGTGCGCTGCCCGGGATCAGATGGGAACCGACGAGGATGTGGTTTGCATCTTCGGGGATGCCGCACTGACCAACGGCGTGTCGTTCGAGGGCCTGAACAACATCGCCTGCACCACCAAGAAGTTCATCGGCATCCTCAACGACAACGAGTGGAGCATCGCCAAGAACGTCGGTGCCATCGCCACCTATCTCGGTAAGTTGACGACCAGTCCTCGCTACAATCGGGTGGCCAAGGACTTCACCTCGTGGCTTCGCAAGATGCCCAAGGGCGAGTTGGTCGCCATGCTTGGTGCCAAGGCGGAGGAGGCCATCAAGGGCATCGCCAGCAGCCTGGCCCTGGAGCCGGCTCCCGGTGCTGATTCTGACGGTCGTGGGGGGCATGGTTCCCCCCTTCTCTTCGAAGAGTTTGGCATCCGGTACCTCGGACCGATCGATGGGCATAACCTTCCCTTGCTGATCAGCACGCTGGAGTTTGCCAAGACCTGCACCGAACCGGTGGTCATCCACGTGCTCACCCAGAAGGGACGCGGGTTCGAAGCGGCCTTGAAGTTTCCCGAGAAGTTTCACGGCCTCGGGCCCTACGACGTTCAGAGCGGTCAACCCGCCACCGGCAAGGTGGGGGCGGCTCCGATGTGGCAGGAGGTGTTCGGCAAGACCATGGTGAAGCTCTGCCGCCAGAACAAGCAGGTGGTCGGCATCACCGCCGCCATGCCGAGCGGCACCAGCCTCAAACTGCTCGAGCAGGCCTTGCCCAAGCAGTACTACGACGTCGGCATTGCCGAGGAACATGCGGTCATCTTCGCCGCGGGAATGGCCACCATGGGCTTCCGCCCAGTGGTCGCGATCTACAGCACTTTCCTTCAGCGCGCCTATGACTGCATCCACCACGATGTCTGCCTGCAGGATCTGCCGGTGATCTTCTGCATGGATCGCGCGGGGCTCTCTGCCAATGACGGCCCCACCCACCACGGCCTGTTCGACATCTCCTATCTCCGGTGCCTGCCCAACGTGGTTGGCATGGCTCCCAAGGATGAGGATGAACTTCAGGACATGATGTTCACCGCCACCTTGCAGAAGCACCCGTCGTTCATCCGCTATCCACGCGGGAACGCGGCGGGCGTTCCCATCAAGGAAGTCCCCGGGGTGGTCGAGATCGGCAAGGCCGAGGTGATTCAGGGCTACCGCAACCAGGGCGGTCGCAAGGTGGCCCTCTTCGGCCTCGGCAACATGCTTCGCCTCGCCCGTGAGGCGGCGGTGGAACTGGAGAAGGACGGGTGCGACGTTGCCATCATCAATCCCCGTTTCTTCAAGCCTCTGGACGCGGCAACCCACCAGTTCTTCGCCGGAGCGGCAGACGTGGTCGCTACCCTGGAAGACCATGTGGCCATGGGTGGCTACGGGAGCGCCGTGCTTGAGTTGCTTTCAGAAAGCGGGATCGCCACTCCCACGGTGCGGTTGGCATGGCCGGATGTCTTCGTGGAACACGCTTCCACCGTCGATTACCTGCGCGAGCGTCACGGCCTGACAGTGGCTAATCTCGTCGCGCAGGTCCGCGAACGCCTGGCCAAGCGGTCCGCCTCCGGGGTGGCGACCCCTGACCGGGTGCGGATGGCCTGAACGGCCCAACCGAGCGGAATCAGTTCAAAGCGATCGGCCGCCAACCCCGTGTTGGCGGCCGTTTGTTTTATCGGCGATGCCACTGGGACGGTCGGTGCGCCGTGTGACGTTCCGAGTGGGACAGTGTGGCTCAGTGGCGCTCGTGTCGGTGCCAGGGCAGGGAACCCGTTTCGAATTTGCCCGTCCGGTTCCCGTCAGGTCGTCCATTCTGGGAGAGACCGTTCCGCTGGGGATTGCACCCCACTGGAAAACACCTGTTTGAATTGTAAGGGTCCAGAGGTGAACGCCCCCCGAGGGCCTCTGTCTGATCCCCGTGAAGGTTGTTCGGTAACCTTTGAGGGTTGGACGATGTATCGAGGACGAAAGGTTCTGGCATCAAGCCTGCAAAGAAACCTGCATCGATGCCGACTGGCGGCAAGAAAGACACACAGATGAACGCGAATGGAAACACCAAGCTGCGGAAGTCGGGATCGAAGGCCAACCGGGCGCCCTTGACACTCAAGCGCCCCGGCCGCTCGAAGGCGGTCAGAGGAGTTCAACGGGCTTTGGATTCGAGGCGCAAGGCCGGCCCTCCGAGAAGGAAGGATCCGGCACCCGTGCCGCGAGCCCCGGGAGAATATACGATTCCGGTCGCCAATCTGGCGGCAGCGCGGGTCGTGCCGGTGG
>CAMCFL010000464.1 GCA_945873715.1 Akkermansia muciniphila | reverse complement strand
TCATCCCAGGAACCGAACTCGCCGAAATCTCGGATGCCGGCGTGTTCGACAAGGCCACGGGAATCCTCCGCTGGGGACCGTTCCATGATGACGTGCCTCGGCGCCTGACCGCCACCCTCGTCAGCACTACCGCGTTCCGGTTCCGAGGGTTCGGTTCCTTCGACGGACGCGATGTGCCCGTGATCGAGATCGCCCCGGCTCCCGGACTTCCGGGCGGCGATGGCGGGGATCCCCGGATCGCCCTGCTTGCGGCGCTCGGCAATGGCGGCATGCAAATGGTCGTCCTCGGTGGATCGACCACCACCGAGACCGACCTCGAAATCTCGACGGATCTGGTCCATTGGACCCGCATCGCCCGCATGCCGGGCTCCGCCGAGGCCACCGTCCAGATGGATGACGATGCCGACCAGGCACCGGTGCGCTTCTACCGGGCCATTCGAAGGGTGAGGTAATCCGCCCGAATTCTATCCGCAGATGGCGCAGATGGCGCAGATAACGAAGCCATTTCCCACTGGCTTGTTCTCACCCACGAAGTGAGTCCGTTTCCGCGCCCAGGACGCTTCCAAGTGCCTCCCTATCTGCGAAATCTGCGCCATCTGCGGATAGAACTCCGGTTCCAACGGTGAATCAGACATCACTCCGCTCTCGAAATCCGCGCCCGATCGCCTTCACTCGCTTCCATGTCGTCGCCTCAGTCCCGTCCGGCCTCCGCGCAATCTCGATGGGTGTCCTCCCTCGCGAAGGGTTTCCTCTCCCTCGCCTGTCTTGCCCGTTCCGCATCGGCCGCCGATGTCTCCTGGCCGACCTACCTTGGCGACAAGGCTTCGTCGCACCACTCCACCCTGCGCCAGATCACGCCCTCGAACGTCTCGAAGCTCCAGGTCGCCTGGACCTATCGGGCAGGCGGTGCCGACACCAACAACCGCTCCCAGATCCAGTGCAACCCGCTGGTCATCGACGGCGTGTTGTACGGCACCTCTCCCGACCTCCAACTGTTCGCGCTCGATGCTGCCACCGGACGCGAACGCTGGCGGTTCGATCCCACCCGCGATGCCGGTGCGACCAAGGCCGGCGTCAACCGGGGGTTGGTGTACTGGGCCGACGGCCCCGATCGCCGCGTGATCTATGGGAACAACCATTACCTCCACGCGGTCGATGCGGCCACCGGTCGGCGGATCCCGTCGTTCGGCAAGGAAGGTTCGGTCAATCTCATGGACGGCCTCGGTCGCGACGTCACCGGCCTGTCCCTCATGGCCAACACGCCCGGGGTGGTTTTCCGCGATCTTCTGATCGTTGGCATGCGACTGGGCGAAGGCCCCGCCCCGGCCGCCCCCGGACACATCCGCGCCTACCATCTCCGCACCGGTGCCCTCGTCTGGCGATTCAACACCATCCCGCAACCCGGTGAACCCGGGCACGAGACCTGGCCCCCCACCGCCTACCAATACGCCGGGGGCGCCAACGTCTGGACCGGCTTCGCCCTCGACGAAAAACGAGGTCTGGTCTTCTGCCCGACCGGCTCCGCCACCTTCGACTTCTGGGGTGGAAATCGGATCGGAGACAACCTCTACGCCAATTGCCTGATCGCCCTCGACGCCACCACCGGACGCCGCGTCTGGCATCGTCAGATGGTCCGGCACGACGTCTGGGACCGCGACCTTCCCGCACCGCCGAATCTGGTCACCGTGAAGCATCGGGGGACCCGCATCGACGCCGTCGCGCAGGTCACCAAGTCCGGCCATGTCTTCGTGTTCAATCGGGAATCAGGCGAACCCCTCTTCCCGATCGACGAGATCGCAGTGCCGGCATCGGATGTGCCGGGGGAATCCGTTGCCACCACCCAACCGATCCCGCGCAAGCCGGCTCCCTTCGCCCGGCAGTTGTTCACCCACGATCAGATCACCGACCTTTCCCCCGGGGCACATCGGCATGTGCTGGAACGGTTCTCGCGCCTGCGGGCCCACGTCCCCTTCGCACCGCCCAGCCGCGAAGGAACCATCGTTCTGCCCGGCTTCGACGGCGGTGCCGAGTGGGGCGGTGCCGCTACCGATCCGGACGGCATCCTGTACATCAATGCCAACGAGATGCCCTGGGTGCTCACCCTCGTGGAAACCCGCGGAAAGAAAGATGGAGGCACCTCCCGCGGGGACGCCCTCTACACCCAGATCTGCGCCGCCTGCCACGGCGTGGACCGTCGGGGCAACGCCGTCCAGAATGTCCCATCGCTGGTGGACATCGGACAGCGCCGCAAGCCGGAAGAGATCCTCGCCCTGCTGAAGACCGGCAAGGGCGTGATGCCGTCCTTCGATTTCCTCTCCGACAACCAGAAGCAGGCGGTCGTGGATCATCTCTTTGGCAAGGCCGATCCGGGTCGGGCCGAACCCGTTGAACCCGGGAAGGAGAACGCCCTCGGATCCATTCCCTACACCTCGACCGGATACCACCGCTGGCTGGACACCAACGGTTACCCGGCCCTGAAGCCGCCTTGGGGAACCCTCACCGCCATTGATCTCAACACCGGCGAACACCGCTGGCAGGTGCCCCTGGGTGAGTACCCGGAGCTGACGGCCCGCGGCATCCCCCCCACCGGCACCGAGAATTACGGCGGACCTGTCGTCACCGCCGGCGGCGTCCTCTTCATCGCGGCGAGCCGGGACGAACACCTCCGCGCCTTCGACCGCAAGACCGGACGCGAACTATGGAAAGCCCGCCTGCCCGCCGCTGGTTACGCCACCCCTGCCACCTATTCCGTCCGTGGAAAGCAGTACGTCGTCATCGCCTGTGGTGGCGGCAAGATCGGCACCCGCAGCGGCGACGCCTACGTGGCCTTTGCGTTGCCGTGAAGAGAGAGCCTCGTTGCCAGTTCCCAGATGCCAGAAAGGCCAAATCCCGGAGGGACCAGCGTCCGGACGAGCTCCGCGAGTCCGTAGCCAAGGACTCGTAGAACTCGTCCATCCATCGAACTCGCGTCCCTCCTTGGTTCTGGCTTCTGGGAACCGGAATCTGGCAACTGTGATCTGGCCTCTGGGAACTGCCCCCGGGTTTCTCTTCCGCCTCCGCCTTTGCTTATTCCCCCGGAGATCGACCATAGTGGACCCGCACCTTTTCGAATGAACGAACCCCAGAGTCCTTCGCCGGAGCCCGTCCCCGCAGCCGTTGCCGCTGCCGCTCCTGCACCCGTTGTCGCGCCCGCACCGGTCACGCCGCCCGGATTCCGGGCGGGCCTTGCCGCGCTCGTCGGCCGCACCAATGCCGGCAAGTCCACCCTGCTCAACGCGATCATTGGCCGGAAGGTTTCCATCGTCACCCCCAAGCCCCAGACGACCCGCGATGCCATCCATGGCATCGTTCATCATCCCAAGGGTCAGGTGGTGTTCGTCGATACGCCGGGATTTTTCCACACCCGCGGCTCGCGGTTGGTCGAGGAACTCCACTCGCGCACCCGCGAAGCCCTTAGCGACGTCGATGTGATCCTGCACCTGGTGGATCCCTCGCGCGAACCCGGCCCCGAAGACGCGCTGGTGGCCGATGCCATCCAGGATCTCAAGACCCCCAAGATCCTCTGCATCGGCAAGGCGGACCTGCGTGAGCGCCCGCATCGCCGCTACTGGATCGGGAATTGCGACCACTACCATTCCGTCATCGACGTCTCGGGCGCGACCGGCAGCGGA
>CAMCFL010000463.1 GCA_945873715.1 Akkermansia muciniphila | reverse complement strand
CGACATGTTCCTCAAGGTGCAGCATGTGCAGCGCGTGAACGGTGGGGGCGGCGTGGTGTTCGCCACCGGGACGCCCATCGCGAACAGCGTGGCCGAGATGTTCACCATGCAGCGGTATCTCCAACTGCCCGCGTTGAAGACGTTGCAGGTCGATCACTTCGATTCGTGGGCGGCGACCTTCGGCGAACCGGTCACAGCAATGGAGCTGTCCCCCGATGGCGCAGGCTACCGACTGAACACTCGTTTTGCCCGGTTCATCAACGTTCCGGAACTCATGCAGCAGTTTCGGCAGGTCACTGACATCCAGACGCAGAAGACGCTCAACCTGCCCGTGCCCCGGTTGAAGACCGGCAAACCCATCGTGACGAACGCCCCGTGCTCGCCCGAGTTGAAGGAAATCGTGCAGTCCTTGGTGCAGCGGGCCGAGGCGCTCCGCTCCGGCCGCGTGGACCCACGCACGGACAACATGCTCTTGGTCACGACGGATGGAAGGAAAGCGGCATTGGACCTTCGTCTCTTCCGCGCCGATTTGCCCGATCACCCGGACAGCAAGGTCAACCAGGCGGCAGCCAACCTCGAACGCATCTGGCGGGAGACCGCCGCCGAAAAGGCCGCTCAAATTGCCTTCTGCGATCTCTCCACTCCGACGGACGGGCATGGCTTCTCCGTTTACGAGGACCTGCGGACGAAACTCCTGGCCCGGGGAGTTCCCGAGTCGGAAATCGCCTTTATCCAAGATCACGATAGCGACGCAGCCAAACTCGCCCTCTTCCGCGAGGTTCGGGCCGGACGCATCCGCATCCTGCTCGGCAGCACCCAGAAGATGGGCACCGGGGTCAACGTGCAGGAACGCCTCATCGCCTTGCACCACCTGGATGCACCGTGGCGACCGGCGGACGTGGAGCAACGGGACGGCCGCATCCTCCGGCAGGGCAACACCCATCCCGAGGTGCAGATTTGCCGTTACGTGACCGAAGGTTCATTCGACGCCTATATGTGGCAGACCCTGGAGACCAAGGCCCGGTTCATCGCCCAGGTGATGAATGGCGACAGTGACCTGCGGCGCATTGAGGATATCGACGGCGCGGCCCTGACCTACGCCGAGGTGAAGGCCATCGCCTCCGGCAATCCGTTGGTCATCGAGAAGGCCGGGGTGGATGCGGAAGTCGCCCGGTTGAGCCGTCTCCGCACGCAGCACCGGGACACCCAGTATCGGCTCCGCTCCGAGATTCGGCACTACACGGACGAAGTTCCCCGCCTGGAGAAACGCCTCACCGAGGTGCAGTTGGACCTCACCGTGCGTCAGGATACCCATGGTGACCGGTTCGTTATCGAACTGGATGGCCAGGAAATCCGGGACCGGGGAATTGCCGGGGAATTGCTCGCCCGGCAAGGCGACCGAGTGAAGGGACGCCAGATCGAGCGTCGCGTCGGAACCTTTGCCGGGTTCCACCTGTTTGTGGCGGACAACTTCATGGGCGGGCCGGAAATCGTGCTGAAGGGAAGCTCGGTTCACCGGGCGAAGTTCGGCAGCTCGGCCCACGGGACCATGCGGTCCGTGGAACACGCCGTGCAGTCGCTGGACGAGGTTGCCGCCGGGCTCACCGAGCGGATTGCGGACACCCGCAAACGACTGACGGAACTCACCGCGCAGTCCGGCCAACCTTACGAATACGAAGACCGCTTGGCGGCGCTGTCCCTGCGTCAGCAGGAAATCGCTGACGCGTTGGACCTGACCAAGAGCCAGGCTTCCAGCCAGATGGCGACGGAGGAGCAGGACGAGGGTGCGATTGAGTGAGGCAGACCGATTTTTGATGGAGGCAGGTATGGTAGTTCACGTCGCGGAGGCGATCCGCAGAATGGTCCGGCAGTGGTTTCCCACAGGAGGACAGATGGTCTGTATGGAACAGGGACCGATTCGTCGGCTCGGCAACGTCGTGATGACGCCCAGGGCGCAGGCCAGTCTGGCGTCCTACGAGGTCACTGAGGCGTTACTCCGGCATATGCGCGGTGACGACGGGGACTTGGAGGATTTCGCGCGCCGCCAACCCGAACGCCGGGCGCTGGAGGGCTTCCGCAGGCTGTCCGTATTCCGCGCCACCAATGGCGGCCGCTTCTGGATCATCACGGAGGCGGGCCGCAGCCGCACGACCGTCTTGCTCCCCGAGGACTTCTAGTCTGCCACGTAGGTGTCCGTCCAAGGGAGGAACCGTTTCTTCAACCGCTCACTTTTCTTGTTCGGAAACCACCCAGGACCGCGACTGCCTGAGTAACGGGAGCAAGTCCCTCCCTCCCGTTGGTGAACCGTGAGCTTGATTCAACAGTTTGGCCCGCAGACCGCCCTCCGAAGTGAATTCCAGGCCTTCGTCGGGAAGGCCGAATGGCCGTTCGGTCAGTCGTTTCCGGGGGTTGCACCGGCCGCGGTGGCGAATCGGCCGGACCCGTTGGTTAGGCCCGTAAAACATGGTATCACCGGAGCGAAGGTTTCGAGGTTCGAAGCCCGTTTTTGGCTCCAAAAGGAGGGTTCATGGATTCACCGCAAGGTTCATCCGCAGTGGAAGCGTTACTACCTATGAAAAACAACAAGCAGCAACCGACCAAGGAAATCCGGCTCGGGGCCATCAAGGCCGCCGTCTGGAAGAACGACACCGAAGCGGGCGTTCGTTACAACGTCACCTTCAGCCGCCTCTACCGCGAGGGCGACAGTTGGAAGTCGACCGAATCTTTCGGCCGTGACGACCTCCTGTTGCTCGGCAAGGTGGCGGACCAGGCTCACTCGTGGATCTGTTCCCAGAACGGAATCCCCGAGGAGAACCCCACCAAAGCCGCTGCGACCCGAAACGGCGACGGGCGCTGAGGTTTCTGTAAAGGTTCCAAAGGCTCAGAGGACCGTGCCTTAAAGCAAACGGTCCTCACCAATTTCCCCCTTTGCGGTTCCCCCTCGGGCTAACCAATCCATCGCTACAGTCCGGCTTCTTGACTGAGATCCCGAACTTCCCTCGTTCACGCGCGACCATCCTGTTTGAGTGTATGGCGGTTCTCCGGGCCTCAAGGTATTGCTCGTTCCTGCGCTCCACCTTGACCCTCCTCGCCCCGCCAAGATTCCCGCCTTTAGGATGGGCGCGCGGAAGTGTGCGCTTTTGAAGCGGTCAACGAAGGCGGCTGTCACCAAGTCCGCAAGCGGACCCTCCTTCGGCGGGGTGACTGACGACGCCCGATGACGCAAGCCACGCTTCCAGCATCGCCTCTACCCGCACCGGCCTTCTGGGATAACCTTTGGATCAACCCGGCAACCTTGTCAGACTCCACCACTAGCCAACGCAATGAACACACCCATACACCAGGAACCAGCTTCCCGACTCACGGAACTCCTTTCCCGCCACCGCGCCACCTTCAGCGCCGCGTGGCTGCTCGTGCTCGGGGCGCTTCTGTCGTTGCCTTCTCTTCCGCTCCTCGCGGCGGAGGCGACTAATTCCGCCGCGCGGCTCGACGACGCCGTGGCCAAACAAATCGACGGCGTTTTTGCCGAGTGGGACAACACGCGCTCGCCCGGTTGCGTCGTTGGGGTGAGCCGGGGCGGCCAGGTGGTCTTTGCGCGCGGGTATGGAATGTCCAACCTCGAACACGATGTGCCGAACACGCCGGACTCCATCTTTCACATCGCCTCCATCTCCAA
>CAMCFL010000462.1 GCA_945873715.1 Akkermansia muciniphila | reverse complement strand
TGGGGAACTGGAGTCCTCCGCAGCACCGACTCGAAGTAACGGCCGCCGAGCCCGGGACTGAAGGGTCCTTGATCCCGGCGAAGGCGCGAGAGGCAGTGGCTTTCGAGGATGGACCAGGCGGACTCTGCTTCGCAGGGCCCGATGAGCCGGGTCAGGCCGGGCGGCAGGCTGCGGTGGACCTGCAGCGCCTCCATCGCGGAATCGACGTTCAACAGGCCCTCGCGTGCGAAGTCGGGATTGCGCGCCTTCATCGCCTGCTGGATGGCGCGTGCAACGATTGGCCGGTCGGGGGCGTCCTCGGGCAGGACGGCCAGAAGCGAAAGCAGCCCGCGGATCAGGAGATAATGGTAGGCCGGTCGGGCGTTGTGGGCGTCCATCCAGCGTCCGGATCGTGGACCGGTGATGAGTTGTCCCGGCAGGATTCCCAGCCGGGTCTTCTCGCGGGCCGCTTCCAGATGTCGGGTGTCTCCCGTCATGGCGAAGGCCCGGGCGAGGAGGTGAACGCTGAAGCTGTTGTAGTTCCAGTTTGGCACACAGGGGCGAGCGACGGCCCAGTCTGCGGCCGCGATGGCTCCACTCCGGAAGCGCGGTTCGCCGGTGAGCTGAAAGAGTTCGATCAATGCCACTCCACCGAGGCCGTTGTCGAACTGGAGACCGCCATTGTCGCCGTCGTCAATGGCCCAGCCGTTGCGGAGGATTCCAGCCAGACGACCTGATTCGGTGGCGTGCTTCAGGAAACGATCGGCGGCCTCGAAGGCTGGGCCCCTGCCACCCCGCACCGCCGGGAAGGGGATGCCCCCGGTGCCTGCCTGCTGTTGGGTCCAAAGGAGGTAGTCGCCGGCCTCGACCGCTTCCCTGAGCAAGGCCGCGCGATTCGGTGCCTGGACGCGACATCCGGCAACGCATCCTTCGATGACGGTCGCGACCTCGCGCGGGAGATGGGGGGTTTGGGTGGGGTCCTGGCCGATCCGCCACCACTTCTTCTGTTGAACCACCCTCAGCAGGAGCTCGAATCCGGCTTCGGCCTCGGCTCGGGTGAGAGGGCGGGTGTCGCCTCGGGCCGGAGCCTGCGGTCGGTCGGCGATCTCGGGAACACCGGCCTGATCGCCCAGTGCTCGGAGGCCCGCAGCCACGGCGGCCCGCACGGCGGATTCATCCCGGGTCTGAAGGGCAGAGCCGAGGGCGCGGGCGGCTTCCGTCTGAGTTTGCCCAAGGACCGATGGGGAAGTGACGAACAGCACCCCTCCCAGGAGCAAAAGGCAGGAGTGGAGACCCATGCGGCCAAGGATTCACGGTGAAGCAGGAAACGCCATCCTTTGCAGAGGGTGACACCACCGCGGGAGGAACTCCGGCGACGTGGTTCAACCGCTCAGAACGGCGTTTCCGCGAACTCGATGATCTCCCGCAGGGCCTGGCGCGGGTCTTCGCTGGCGAGGCCGGCGATCCGCTCGTCGTTCACCGCGATCCTCTGGTTCAGGAAACGGATGTGGTCGTCCGGATCAATCCCCGCGAGCCCCAGGAACGGATCCATCATCGAATGGAGGGCAGAGTACCGTGGGTGGAGATGCATCCGCTCCAGCTGGGCGGTGAGTTCTTCAACCTGTTCCTGAAGGACCTGATTGTAGACCGCGAGCTTCTGTTCGGAGAGGTGCTCGACGTCGGCACCCTCGCGGGTGATCCAGGTCAGTTCGAGCCGGAGCAACGCGTGGAGATCGTTCGCCTTGTAGGCAGTGGTGAGATCCTTCATGGCCGACTCCTTCTCGCTGCGCCGGGACGGGTCCTGTTCGAGGTCGGGATGCAGCATCTTGGCGAGCTGTCGGTAGAGCGTGCCGATGTCCTTCTTGCGGAGTTCCTCCAGTTCGCGTTCCCGGGATTCCGCCTCGATCGCCCGGCGGCCCTTCGGTTTCGAGGCGCGCCCCGCGGGTCCGCCGCCTTCGCCGTCGAGCTTGCGGCACATCTGTTCCAACTCTTCCAGGCGTGCCCGGAGTTCCTCCGGCGGAAGCGACGGATCGAGTCCCGACAGATCCACCTTCGCTCCGGCCCGTTTGAACTCCGCTGCGATGGCCTCCCTCATGTCGACGAAGTCCTGTTTCCGAAGCTCTTCCTGGGTGAAGCCATTGACGACTTCGAACATCGGCATGAGCTCGGGAGGCAACTCCGGCCCCCGGTGGTTCAGAACATCCTCGAAGTATTCCAGGAGGGCCTGGCGCAGCAGGGCACGCTGACGCAGGGCCTTCTTCTTGATGACCTGGCCACTGGTAAAATGGGGGAACAACTGCTGGATGATCCGGATCGCCTGATCGGCCAGGCGCTGCTCCAACGGATGGACCCGGCGGGTGTGCATCACCAGGTATTCATCGAGACGCTCGCGCTGCCTGCTGATCCGGACCCTCAATCCTTCGATCTCCCGGATCCGTTCGTTGAACTTCCTTTGCGCCGGGGTCAGACGTTTTCCGGCGGATCCAGAAAGGATCAGGCCGGACGTGTCGGAGTTCTTGGCTGCCTTGGCTGCCTTCGCGGCCCGTGCTTTTGATCTTCGTGGAATCGCCACGCGACGATTGTGGGGATCCGCCGGTGGGCGTCCAGTTCTTCGAAGGGACGAGTTCGACGAATTCGACTCTCCCAGGTTTCGGACTCGCAGAGCTCATCCCTCCGGGGAATGGGCGGCCCGCCCGTTCTGTCCACCTCGGAACCGTCTAGCCCGGCCGGACTGTCATTCCTTCCGCTCTGGCAACCGCCCCCTGCCTTCGATCCAACGTGAAGAATTCACGAGCTCCCAGACAGAGCGCCGCCGCAACGTGAAGCAGATCCAGGGTCCTCGCGGATTCCCGCGCTGTGTGGCGGTCGCTGAGGCTTCTCGCCACTTCGTACCACTCAACGGGCTCGATCTGCCGCACCAGGTAGGTGCCGGCGCTCAGGTTCGCCTCAAACTGCCGCCAGGCGGTGTCCCGTTGTCCCGACGTGATCCGTCCGCGACCCAGTGCGAAGTTCATCGCATTGCGAAGCTCCAAGACCACCAGCGGGCTCAGCAGCAGGGGTTCGCCATGATCGGAGAAGATTTGTTCGGCCACCGGAGACGTCGTTTCTTCCAGGTAGAGCGACGCGATGAATCCGGTGTCCGCATAGGCGGCGATCATCTTTCGTAAGTGGATCTTTCCTGGTCGACCGCGCTCGGTATCCGGGGGGCTGCCGAACGGCGGCCCAGTGTCCTGCGGCGTTGTTCTGCGAAATTCGGCAGCTTGAAATCCGAGGTCGGGCCGGGGGATGGGGGTACCAGTTGGGCGACGATGCTGCCGTGCCGCGAGATGGCGACGGTCTCGCCTGCCTGCAACCAGCGAAGCAGGCGGGGAAACTCCCCACGCAATTCACGAACCGTGGCGGTCTTCATGTGAGTCAATGGTGACTCACAGGTTCCGTACCGACAAGTCCAAGTCTCAACCCCGCTGCGACCGGTTTGAACAACCACGAAGCAACGGCAGCCACGACCGGATCGGTTCATTCCTTCACGTGGTGTCCGTGGCGGCGTGGTTGTGAACCCTGCTTCCGACGACGGTCGGTTTGAACAACGACGAAGCAACGGCAGCCACGACCGGTCCGGTTCATTCCTTCACGTGGTGTCCGTGGCGGCGTGGTTGTGAACCCTGCTTCCGACGACGGTCGGTTTGAACAACGACGAAGC
>CAMCFL010000461.1 GCA_945873715.1 Akkermansia muciniphila | reverse complement strand
AGGGGGCTCAGGTTCCTCCACCGGAAGCGCGGGGATCGAGATCCGGATTTCCTCGGTCAGCAATCGCAGCGCGACCGTTCCAAACTGGACCATCTGACCGGAGCGGACCTCCTTCTCGGTGATCGGTTCATCGTCGATGAAGGTGCCGTTGGTCGATTGCAGGTCACGCACCATCACCCCGTTCTCGCCCACCGTGACCTCGGCGTGAAAGGACGACACCGAAGCTTCGTGGATGACGACATCATTGGTCGGATTGCGCCCCACGGTGTTCAGTCCTCCATGGAGGTTGAAGGTCTGCGACAACAGCAGCCCGCGTAGGTGATAGAAATTCATGGGACGCGGCCGGTGCTGGGCCGGCGGGCTCCCGTCTAGGGGAATCCGCACGGCCGACCACGGAAACTCTCGGGGTCAAAGTCTTGGTTTGATCTGGGAGACCTTGGCGGCGAGCGCCTCCCCGAGATCGTCCTGGGCAAAATAGGCGTCGCGCTGGCCGGAGGTGTTCCACGAATGGATGAAGAGCATCTGCTGGAACTTCACCCAGCGCGCGGAACCATCCATGTACAGTTGGTTGCCACCCTGGGGGAGGTTTCCAGCGGTCTTGTGGGGCGGCATGTTCTTGAACGAAGTGTCCCGGCCTCCTCCCCACTTGCCGTCAATCTTCATCACCGCATCCGCTGCCAGCACCCAACCCGGCTGCGAGAGTGTGGCTTTCACCGGGCTCCGCGATGGGAAGTTCCCCGCGGGATTCTTCCAGGTCTTGATGCCACCGAAGTACTGGAACCCGATGACCCACTGGTCGAAATCACGCTCGTACTGCGGAAACGTCGGTCGATTCGGACAGGTCCAGATCGGGGTCGTGGAGTTGGAATTTACCAGGAGTCCCACACTTGCCGCCGCCTTGCGCTCGGGCGGATTGAGGCACACCTGCACCTCTCCAAACCGGGCCTCCAGCAGCACATCCTTGTTGTCGTCGGCGTACATCAGGACGCCGATGCCGATCTGTCGGAGATTGTTCACGCACTTGGTGCGCTTGGCAGATTCCTTCCCCCGTGACAGCGCCGGCAGCAGCATTCCGGCAAGGATCGCGATGATGGCGATCACCACCAGCAGTTCAATGAGTGTGAACGCATGCCTGGGTAGCCGGGAGGAGGACGTCTTCATGGGGAGGGAGAGTGCGAAGGTTGTCCCCCCGCTTCCGCCGGCTGACAAGCCGCATCTGGTCCCCATGCCCTGCATTGCTCTTCACCGGCCCTGCTTTCACCCTCATCTCATGCTGATCGCCGTCGTCCAGATTCACGTGAAGGCCGAGTGCATCGATGCCTTCATCGCTGCCACCCTCGACAATGCCCATCACTCGGTGCGCGAGCCGGGGATCGCCCGGTTTGATTTTGTCCACCAGGAGGATGACCCCTCTCGGTTTGTCCTGATCGAGGTATTCCAGAACGACGCCGCGCCCGCGGCCCACCGGGAGACCGCACACTACGCACGCTGGCGCGACGCCGTGGCTTCAATGATGGCCTCGCCCCGCTCCAGCCTGAAGTGTCGCGATCTCCACCTGCCCGTCTGACCGCCATGAACTTCGACTGGGGTGCGCCAGGCCGAATCCGGTTCGGCAATGGAACTTCCTCCGAGACGTCCGCCATCGCCGCCACCTTCGGTGGCCGGCTCTTCGTGGTCACCGGTCGGGATCCCGCCCGTCATGGACGTTTGATCGCGGCACTGCACGCGGTCGGAGTGGTGGGGAGTTGGGAGGTCTCCGGGGAACCGAGCATTGAATCCGTCTTCGGTGGAGGCGAGGCAGCGGCGGCCCAGGGCGCGTCCGTGGTGGTCGCCGTCGGCGGTGGATCCGTTCTGGATGCGGGGAAGGCGATTGCCGCCTTCGCACGAAACCCCGGGGATCCCATGGACTTCCTGGAGGTCATCGGCCGCGGTCTTCCGCTCCGCGCGCTCCCCCTTCCGGTGATCGCTGTGCCCACGACGTCCGGCACCGGATCCGAGGTTACCCGGAATGCCGTCCTGTCTTCGTCGGCGCATCGGCTGAAAGTGAGCCTCCGCAGCTCGGACATGATGCCGCGGGTGGCCATCGTGGACCCCGAACTGACCTGGGGATTGCCGCAATCGATCACCGCCCATTCGGGTCTGGATGCCCTGGTGCAATTGCTTGAGCCTTTCGTCTGCCTGCGCGCGAACCCAATGACCGACGCACTCTGTCGCGAAGGCCTGGAGCGGATCGGGCGGGCCTTGCCGCGGGTGCTGTCCCATCCCGAGGACCCCGTGGCTCGGGCGGAGATGGCCTGGTGCAGCCTTGCTGGCGGACTTGCCCTTGCCAATGCCGGTCTGGGCGCGGTCCACGGCCTCGCCGGGCCGATCGGGGGAAGATTTCCTATCGCCCATGGATCCATCTGTGCAGCACTGGTCGCGCCCGTGACGGCGGTCAATCTGGAGGTGCTGGAGTCGCGTGCGTCGGCGCCGTTGACTCTCACCCGCTACGACGAGGCGATGAGACGACTGTCCGGAAGTCCGGTCTCGGATCGGCACGGACTGGTCCCTTGGCTGGAAAGGCTGGTGGCGGAAGCGGGGATTCCTTCCCTGGCGTCGGGAGGAGTGAGTGACAACGCGTGGCTGGAGTTGGTTGCTGCGGCGCGATCTTCCAGCAGCATGAAGGCGAACCCGGTGATGCTTGAGGACGCCGGGTTGATGGAGGTCTTGCGACGCGAGGCCGCGGGCACCGATGGATGAGGCAAATGTCAACAATATAGACGCGACCCCATTGTCTTCGAGCCCGAGGTGCCAAGGAGGTTCAGCGCCTGTTGGGCGGCCCGGCCGGCGGCACCCGGTGTCCCGAGTTGGTTCGTTACCAGCCGAAGGCGTTGGCGGATTTCGGAGAGCTTTTCGGGCGAACCCAGCCAGTCCATCGACTGGCTGGCCAAGGCTTCGGCCGTGGCCTGGCCCTGGACGAACTCGGGCATGACCGGGACGTCGGCCAACAGGTTGGGCATGGACAGGTACTTCACGGTGATGACCCGGCGTCCGATTTCGTAGGTGAGCCAGGAGGTGCGGTAGAGCGCGACGGTAGGAACCCCGAACCAGGCGCATTCGAGGGTGACCGTGCCGGTCGAGGCGAGGGCCAGGGTGGCCCGGCGCAAGGCATCCGGAAGTCCGCCGACCTCGGGCTCTGGCGCCCCATTCCGACCGGCCCCCAACTCGCGGGCGAGAGGAACAAGGCGTTCGTGAGGGAGGATCAGCCGCGGGTGGATGGTGCGGGAAGGAGGGATCAGACCGATCGGTCCGATCGGACGGATCTTCAAAGCGGCATGGATCCTTTCGGTGGCCTTCAGCAGGACGGGGAGATGGCGTTGAAGTTCGCCGGTGCGGCTCCCGGGGAGCAGCAGCAGTTGTGGGGGATCGGTGGGGATGGGCTCAGTCGGGTGTCCGGCGTGGCGATCGACGATGGGGTGCCCCACGAACTCCACTGGAAGGGCGGGGGCGTGCTGGGTGTACCACGCCTTTTCGAAGGGGAGGATGGAGAGCAGCAGGTCATGGGTCTGCTCCATCTTCCGCGCGCGACCGGGCCGGGACGCCCAGACCTGGGGCGAGACAAACTGGACGATGCGCGGGTTCCATCCGGTGCCGGCGGCCCGGGCGCGGAGTTGGGCGGCGAAGCGGAGGTTGAACCCGCCGTAAT
>CAMCFL010000460.1 GCA_945873715.1 Akkermansia muciniphila | reverse complement strand
GGGATCGGTGGCACCGGCGTAGTAATTGTCGATGGTGACATCCGTCACCCCGGTGGTGCCGTTGCGGCTGAAGGACAGGAATCCGCAAAGACCCGTCGAATAGGTGGAGTCGGTGACCAGGATGGTGACCAACGGGGTGGTCAGGTCTTCGAGGTCATAAACCTTGCCGCTGTAGGCGGTGCCGACACCCTGGAACACCAGACGATAGGAGCGGCCGGGTTCGAGGGTGATGTCGGCGGCGGCTCTCGTGGCGGCGGCGAAGCCGGCACCGATTGCATTGATCTGCAACTGACCGCCCTTGCGGTCACCGGTGTTTTCACCGTCCTGGGCCACGTCGTATTTCAGGATCATCCCGGTGCCTTCCGAGAGGCCGTTGGAACCACCCAGGGTCCATTGGCCCAGCAGCACGCAGGCCTGGTCCTTGACGGCCCAGTTCACCAGATCGAGCGAGACGTAGAAATCCGTGTAGACGTTGGCCTGAGCAATGGCCGCGGCGGCGGGAGCGGCACCGGGAAGCGGATTCGCCTGGATGCGCAGAGCTTGGCCGCTGCCGGACGGAACGAAGGTGTAGCTCTGGCCAAAGAACTGGTACTTGGTCCACTGGGCCCCCAGGGAGCCGGAGTCGAAGTTGTCGCTCTGGGCCAGGGCACCGAGGCTGCCGCCCAGCAGGCCCATCGCGGTAGCGAGGGCAGCGAGGCTGCGACCGAACCGACGGGAGGAGTTCCGTCGGTGTGGCTGCGGATCGTGGTTCGTTCGTGAATGTGTCTTCATGGGGATCTTGAGTCTTACGGCTTGTTGGGATTCGGGTACGAATTGGAACAGGTCGAGGATTGCGGTCGTGGGAGAAATGGCTTCGGCAACGGGTGCTGGTACATTTTCCGATGAAACAGGACGGCTCCGGACAGGACCTTTCGTGGAATGGTTTTAACCTACCGATGCCGTTGGCGGCCGTCGAGTTTGGATTTAATAATCAGGATCGAATTGGGGGTGAGGCAGGAGGATGTCTTGACCGAGGCAGGCCCGCGACCCTCAGCGGGCGTTTGCTCGTCGCCGCCTCCTCGTGGGAGAGGAGGTGACGAGGCGCATTCTTGCGAGAGAAGATCACCGACTCGATGAGCTCGTCCTGTGTATCTGGAAATGCTCCGGAGAAGGGTCCCTTCAGCGCTCCGTTCGGAGCCAGTTCAAAGCCTGCGTTGCCATCGGCGGGACGAACCAGTATCCACACCGCACCGCATGGGTTTATTTGGATTTGGTAAACCGAAGAATCCCGACGAGCACCGTTACTATCTGCTCCCGGGACAGGGTCGAGGAGCTCGACGCAAGCACCGAAAGCAGTTGGTGGCTGCCTGGATTGTTGGGATCGTCGCGTCGGGACTGATGGGGTTGATCCTCTGGTTCCTGAATCAACGGCATTGAGGGTTGAGCCCTGGGGGCAAGGACGCCCGCGGTCCCAGGAAGGGATCAACCCAGGATCTCGCGGATGAGTGGGCGCGGGGCCGGAGGTTCCGGCTGGATCTCGAAGGCTTCGCGGGCACGGGCGAGCCCCACCTCCAACGATGGGCCATCGGCGGCGTGGACCCGACACAGCACCTCTCCCGCCTGCACCTGTTCTCCCGGTTTGCGCAGGTGATCGATACCCACGCCGGGATTCAGGGTGGAATCCTGTCGGACCCTGCCACCGCCCAGGTCGCGGATGACCGCTCCCAGGATGCCAGCAGCGCACCGGGTGACATACCCCGACTCGAGCGCCTTGAGTTCGCCCACGGCCGGCACGATGGCATCGGCGCAGAGAAGCATGGCGTAGCGGGCGAGGTCCGCGCCCTGGGCGGCAAGCAGGTCATTCCATCGGGCCAGGGGTGCACCGGAATCAAGGCAGCGGCTTGCCTCCGTGGTCGCTGCGGCGACGTCTTCGGCGCGGCCCGTCTGCAGGAGCAACTGGGCGGCCTGGGCGATCACCAGTTCACGGAGGTCTGCCGGGCCTGCGCCCGAAAGGCATTGGACCGTCTCCCGGATTTCGAGCCAGTTGCCGGCAGCGCGCCCGAGGGGCGTTTCCATGTCGGTGAGCATCGCGCGGGTTCGAACACCGCAGGCATTGGCCAGTTGGACGAGGGTTTCGGCCAGCACGCGCGCATCGGCGTAAGCGTGCAGGAAGGCACCGGATCCAAACTTCACGTCCAGCACGAGCGCCTGCAGGCCTTCGGCAAGTTTCTTGGAAAGGATCGAGGCGGTGATCAGGTCGCGCTGGGGGACGGTTCCGGTGACGTCGCGCAGGGCGTAGAGGCGACGGTCGGCGGGGACCATGTTCTCCGTCTGGCCGGCCATGGCGACGCCGAGTTCCTCGACCTGACGCAGGATGCGTTCACGGGAAAGGCGGGTGGTGAATCCGGGGATGGACTCCAGTTTGTCCAGCGTGCCGCCCGTGATCCCGAGGCTGCGGCCGGAGATCATGGGGACCCGGAAACCGAGGCAGGCGAGCAAAGGCGCGAGCGGAAGCGAGACCTTGTCGCCCACGCCGCCGGAAGAATGCTTGTCGACGACGGGCCGATCGGGGTCGGCAGGAAAGGCCAAGGTTTCCCCCGAGTGACACATGGCGAGGGTCAACGTGCGGCGTTCACGGTCGTCGAGTCCCCGGAAGAAGACGGCCATGAGGAAGGCGGCCACCTGGTAATCCGGAAAGCGTGCGGGAGCTTCGGGTGCGACGACTCCGTCGACAAAGGCCTGGATGGCGGCGTCGGAGAGCGAGGCACCGTCGCGCTTGGCTTCGATCAGGCTGAGGACGGTGGGCATTGCAGTCTATGAACGGAGATTTTCATCCACAGATGGCACCGATGACACCGATGGGGAGGAACTGGGTGGCCGTCCATGCGCAGGTGCTTTTGCCGGCGCGGCACACGGGCGTTTCATCTTTGAAATCTGTGGCATGTGTGGATCGAACCCGGCCCGTCTTGTTCCATCGTTGAGAGGTTGGTGTCGGTGTCGACTCGCGGACGGGAGCGCGTGTGCAGCTGAAGCGAATCCGCACGTGCCGCCATCGCCACCGTGATCATCCCCGACCGCAGGGAGATCCATCGGGACAGGCTGGACGTCATGATGGGCGGAGCCTATGCGTCCCGGGGACGGGACGGAAAGCATGCAGTCATCGTCGGCCGCTCCGGGGGGGGCAATGGGGTCGCGTCTATATTGTTGACTATTGATGGTTCTCCGTTTGTTGACGGCTTCAAATGTCAACAATATGGACGCGACCCCATTGTCTCAACGCCGGGAAGCCTGCCGGCAGTAGCACACCCCGGAGACTCCCAACCCCAATGCATGCCCGATGCCCTCAGGGGTCGTTTTCACACCACCGCCTGAGGGCAGGCGGCCTACCGCCATGAAAAACTCAAGATGCACCGCGGAGCTGGCTTTCAAGAGTCCCTCGCCGTTCGGCACGATCGGATCCATCTTGGAGCATGAAGATCCGGGAATTTGAGGCGGAGGGTTGGGTGCCGCGGGGGCGGGACGAGGTGTTCGCCTTCTTTGCGGATCCCTCGAATCTTGCGGTCCTGACGCCGCCTTCGGTGCGGGTTGAGATTCCCCCGGGTGGCCCTCGCACGGGCCGGGCGGGGATGGAGTTCGAGTATCGGGTGCGGGTGCGCGGCCTGAGGATGCGGTGGCGGGGACGTTTCGAGGTGTGGGATGCGCCGCGTCGT
>CAMCFL010000459.1 GCA_945873715.1 Akkermansia muciniphila | reverse complement strand
GAGGTCGCGCCCATCGACACGCCGGGAGCGATCTCCAGGGTGGCATCCCCTTCCACCCCGCCGTTGTCGAGGGTGATCCCGGCGACGTCCATCAACCGCTTGCCGGAAGGATGCCGGGACGGATGGGCCAGACTGTGCTGACGCGAGGTCAGCGCGATGACGGTGGCTCCGCGGGCACGTCCGCCCTCGGCGAACTCGATGGGAACCGCATTGCGACCTGAGTTGGAGATCACGATCAGGACGTCTCCCACCCCAACGCCATAGCGGGTGAGCATCCGATCGGCCCGGCCGGCCTCGCGCTCGAATCCAGACGAAGCGCTGGCGGAACGGTGGAGCATCAACTCCTCATCGAGGATCGGCACGGCGCGGACCAGTCCGCCGGCCCGGTAGAACAACTCGAGGGCAAGGAGATGCGAATGACCGGTGCCGGCCACGTACAACCACTTTCCCGCCGCCAGTGCCCGGCCGATGGCAACGGCAGCGGCGTCAAACGCCCCGGTCTGGGAGGTGAAGACCGAGTCCAACTGGGCCTTGAGGATCCCGAGATAACGCGCACCCATGTCCATGTGGGGGAGGCTGGCCGAGGCGGGACTCCCGTTGCCAGCCTGGTTCTTCCACCGGATGAAGGGAGTCCTCCTCGCCACAGCACGCCGCGAGGGCGGTAACGTGGATTCACAACCACGGAGCAACGGATGCCACCGGCTGACCCAGCACCGGTCTGCATTCGTCGCTGCCGTCGCGTCGTGGTGGTTCAACACGGCCGGGAGCAAAAGCGTGGATCCACAACCACGGAGCAACGGACACCACGGGCTGACAAACCACCGGTCTGCATTCGTCGCTGCCGTCGCGTCGTGGTGGTTCAACACGGCCGGGAGCAAAGGCGTGGATTCACCACCACGGAGCAACGGATACCACGGGCTGACAAGCCACCGGTTTGCATTCGTCGCTGCCGTCGCGTCGTGGTGGTTCAATACGGCCGGGAGCAAAGGCGTGGATTCACAACCACGGAGCAACGGACACCACGGGCTGACAAACCACCGGTCTGCATTCGTCGCTGCCGTTGCTTCGTGGTGGTTCAATACGGCCGGGAGCAAAAGCGTGGATTCACCACCACGGAGCAACGGACACCACGGGCAGGCAGGACACCGGCCTGCATTCGTCGCTGCCGTCGCGTCGTGGTGGTTCAACACGGCCGGGAGCAGGAGGATGGAAAACCCTCGGCGACTTGAATCTTGAAACTGAAATCTTCCCCCGGCCCTGCCCCGCCCCACCCGCCGATTGCGGGCACGACCCGGATCCGATACCACTGCGTCCGTGAGTTTCCCCATCCGTAGTCCCTACGAGAAAGTCTCTGGCATCGTCCTGGTCGCCCGCCTGATCGACAAGGTGCGGCTCCACGCGGCGGGCAAGCTCCCGGAGGGGTATCACTTGGGTTTCATCCCCGGAAACCGGACCTTCGACGACCGTTTCTGCCGGTTCCTCCATCTCTCCTATGATGCGTTCGCGGAGAGCGTCCTTGCCGGCGGAACCGACGACGAGATCCTCGAACGCTGCCTCGCCCAAGGACGCCGTCCCAATGCGGAAGAGATCGAAGTCTGGAACACCTTCATGATGAAACGCGGCTGGCGCGACTCCGGCACCCCCAGCCTCATCCGGAGCAAGGCCGACGCCGGTCTCGCCCATCGGGACGATCTGATCACCTTCTTCGAACTCATGGACGTCGAGGAAGGCCGCCGGCTTTGATGGATCGGGATCTGCGCCATCTGTGGATAGAACTCGGATCTCCAGAATGAACCTCAAACACCACCCTTTCCCCGTCCTCGCCACGCTCGAACGGGTGGTCGCCGTTTCCTTCGCCTTCCCCGAGTCCGTCCTGCGCCCGCTGGTCCCGTCCGGCCTGGCAATCGACACCTACGAGGGCCTCGGCTTCGTCACGGTGGCCATGGTCTGGACCCGTGATCTTCGTCCGGCCGGTTTCCCCGCCTGGCTGGGCCAGGACTTCTTCCTCGCCGGCTATCGCGTGTTCACCCGCCTCCGCGACGACACCGGACGAAGCCTCCGCGGACTGCAGATCCTCCGCAGTGAAACCGACCAGCGTCGCATGGTCTGGATGGGCAATCAGCTGACCCGGTACCATTACCGCCACGTGAAGGTCGCCATCGACACCCACGGCACGGAAACGCGGGTCCGCACCACCGCGGCCAATGGCAGTACCACGTTCGACCTCACCTTCGACGATGCCGGCGGCGACATCCCGTTGCCCGACGACTCCCCCTTCCCCGACTGGCGGACCGCCCGGCGTTTCGCGGGTCCCATGCCCTTCACGTTCAGCCCGGAAGCGGATGGATCCTTCATCGTGATCGAAGGCAGTCGCACCGACTGGACGCCGCGCCCGGTGAGACTCAGATCCTGGCGGGTCGGGATCTTCGAGGAACCCCCCTTCAACGGCGTAACGCCCGTTGCCGCCAACGCCTTCGCCGTGGATCACATTCCCTATCGATGGAGCGCCGGTCGTCGGGTGAAGCCGGGAGGGCCGGAATGATTCCGCGCGGACGATGGCAAGGGATGGGGACCATCCTCCGCTTCAATTGGCCGTACTACCTCGCGGCCGGCGTCGTCCTCCTTGGGGCCGCGGCCGGCCTCGGTTCGCCGGTGGCGCTCCTGTGGAAGGTCGCCTGCGGAGCGGCCGTCGTCGGTGCCGGCCACTTCCTCCTGGTGTCCCTCGGCGTGTCGCATCTGGTGTACGACCGGTCGGATCTCTACCGCTTCCGATGGCTCGACCGCGCGCTGGGGAACGTCCCACCGGACCACGTCGTGTTCTGTCACTCCGGCTTCGACGACCTGTCGGAAGCGCTGAGGTTGCGGTTGCAGCCCACACCCACAGGCGTCGGTGTCAATGCGCCCCTCCCTGTAGGCCGCCTGCCCCCAGGCGGCGATCCCGCAACGCCCGCTGAGGGCAGCGGGCCTACCGTCGTCAGACGCTCCCCCTGCTGGATCACCTTGGATCACTTCGACCCGAAGCAGATGACCGAGGCCTCGATCCGACGCGCCCGCCGGTTCTGCCCCCCCACGGCCGGCACGGTGAGCGCGCCCTTCGATGCGTGGCCGGTGGAATCGTCGAGCGCGGACGTCGTGTTCGGCCTGCTGGCCATCCATGAGTTCCGCAGCGAAGGCGAACGGACCCGATGGTTTGCCGAAGCCCGACGTTCCCTGAAGCCCGGCGGACGCGTCGTACTGGCCGAGCACCTGCGGGATCCGGCCAACTTCCTCGCCTTCGGCCCGGGATTCCTGCACTTCCATTCCGCGGCCAGTTGGCGACGCTGCTGGGAGGCCGCCGGGCTTCGGGCCCACGACGAGTTCAAAATCACTCCCTGGATCCGCGTCTTTGTCCTGATTTCGCCATGACCTCCTTCCTTCCCATCCTGCTGCGAATCGCCGGGGGCGGACTCATCCTGCTCGCCCTTCTGCACCTTCCCATCGGACGCCACCTTCGATGGAGCGAAGACAGTCGGAACCTGACCCCGGTCAACGCCGCCATCTTCCACGTGCACACCTTCTTCATCTGCCTCGTGCTGGTGCTGATGGGACTGCCCTGCCTGATCGAACCCACGGTCTTCTTGGCACCCACCCGGTCCAGCCTGTGGGTCTCGTGGTCCTTCGCCGCCTTCTGGGCGATCCGACTCTCCTTTCAG
>CAMCFL010000458.1 GCA_945873715.1 Akkermansia muciniphila | reverse complement strand
CTCTGACTTCCACCCGGACGCACCCCGGCCCACGCACGTTCCCCGGCCCACCAGAATGAGCCTCGTCACCTCGTCGCCTACCCGTAGGAGACGACGTAAGGAGACTCTGACTTCCACCCGGACGCACCCCGGCCCACCCGCGTTCCCCGCCCCACCAGAATGAGCCTCGTCAGCTCGTCGTCTACCAGAGCGGCACCGGCCGAACCATGTAGCAGGACTGTTCGCCTTCCAGGCCTCCGGGAACGACGAACTCGAGCACATCACCCGTTCCCGGACGACGCTCCAGCAACTCCCAACCGCTCTCCGAAGCCACGCGATTCGGATCGGCGCGCTTTGGAAGGACGAGCTCCGTAAGTCCCTGTCTTCGCAGTTCCACTCGCGTTCCTCGCCACTCCCGGAAGCTCGCCTCTGGCCGCTCTCAACTGGGTTCTAGGCTCTTCCCCCAGCCCCCGGTACCGTCCGGTCCATGGCGCGCGAATACGTGCTGAAAACGACCCCTTCCGCCGAGGTCAACCTGCGGATCGACTACGCCGGCGAGCTGAACGAACAGCAACTCGCCGCCGTGTCCGCTTCCGGCGGACCTGCCCTCGTCCTCGCCGGCGCCGGGGCCGGCAAGACGCGCACCCTGATCTACCGCGTGGCCTGGCTCCTCGAACACGGCGTCCGACCCCAGCGCATCCTCCTGCTGACCTTCACCAACAAGGCTGCCCGCGAGATGATGGATCGGGTCGCCCACCTCCTCTCCGGCCCTCAACCCGACCTGTGGGGAGGCACCTTCCATTCCATTGGTCTTCGTCTGCTCCGACTGCACGCCGACCGGCTGGGACATCGTCCCGACTTCACCATCGCCGACCGCGAGGACGTCAAGGACCTGCTGGGAGCCTGCATCGCCGACTCGGGCATCGACGTGAAGGAGACCCGCTTTCCCAAGCCCGAGGTGCTGGCCGAGATCTTCTCGATGCAGCTCAACACCGGGCGGACGCTGCCGCAGGTCATCACCGAGGAACACCCGAGCTTCGAGCCGATCCTCGAAGACATCAGCCGTATCCGCTCGCGGTTCATGGACCGGAAACGCCGCGCCGGCCTGATGGATTTCGACGACCTCCTGGTGCTGTGGAAGGAACTGCTGGAGAAACACGAGGATCTCCGCACCCACTATCAGGGTCGGTTCGAATGGATCCTGGTCGACGAATACCAGGACACCAACCACCTCCAGGCCGCCATCATCGATCTGATGTCGGGCGTCCACGGCAACGTCATGGTGGTCGGCGATGATTCCCAGAGCATCTACTCGTGGCGCGGGGCGGACTTCACCAACATCCTCGATTTCCCAAAGCGCCACGCCAACGCCCAGGTCTTCCGCATCGAGACCAACTACCGCAGCACCCCGCAGATCCTGTCGGTCGCCAACGCCTCCATCCGGCAGAACACCCGGCAGTTCGAAAAGACCCTGCGCGCCGTCCGGCCCGACGGTCCCAAGCCGGCCCTCATCGCCGCGTTGAGTTCGAGCGAGCAGGCCAGCTTCGTCGCCCAACGGGCGCTGGAACTCCGCGACGAAGGCGTTTCCCTTGATCGCGTCTGCGTGCTGTACCGGTCCCATTTCCACGCGCTCGAACTCCAGATGGAGCTCACCCGCCGCAACATTCCCTTCCTGATCACCAGCGGCATCCGCTTCTTCGAACAGGCCCACATCAAGGACATCGCCGCCCACCTCAAGCTCGTCGCCAATCCCGGCGATGAACTCGCCTTCAAACGTCTGGTCCGCATGCTGCCCGGCGTCGGAGGCAAGGGTGCCGACAAGCTCTGGGCGATCTTCAACGCCCACATGGAACCACGCATGGCCGACCTCCCTGCGGTCGCTTCCACTCCCCCCTCCGACAACGACGGCACCACCGGTTCCGCTCCCGATCTCCATGGACCGCGTGCCTCGGACTTCCTTCCCCCGGTCCTCGGTGCCCTGACCAAGGCCGTCCCCGCCAAGACCGCTCCGCACTGGGCCGCCATGGCCGCCACGCTCTGCCAACTGTGCAAGCCCGACTGCCGCGATCTTCCCGGGCGCTGCATCCGCCAGATCGTGGACAGCGGGTACGACGATTACCTCGAAGCGAATTACGAAAATCCCCGCAATCGCCTCGATGAACTCGGGCAATTGGCGGCCTACGCCGATCAGTTCCAGTCGACCGCCGAGTTCCTCACCCAACTCGCCCTCCAGACCAACCTGGAAGCCGAGGCCACCCCTGCGAACGACGTCCCCGACGACGAACGCATCCGGTTGTCTTCCGTACATCAGGCCAAGGGCCTCGAGTTCCACACCGTCTTCGTCATCATGCTCTGCGACGGTCTGTTTCCCACCCACCGCTCCCTCGATCACCCCGATGACATGGAGGAGGAACGCCGCCTGTTTTACGTGGCCGTCACCCGCGCCGAGCAGGAACTTTACCTCTGCTATCCCCTGCTCCGCGCCGTCCAGGGAACCGAGGGACTCCAGCAGGCCAGCCGTTTCATCGGCGAACTCCCCTCCGATCTCGTCGAGGAATGGAACCTTCGCTCGGCCTGGAACACCCCGCCGCCCTCGCGCAAATCCCCACCGCCGCCCCGTGCCCCTCGGAGTTCCTCCTCCGATTCCGATCATCCCGACTACGAATCCGGTGAGCCGGATCCCTTCTGATGCCCTCCCCCTTCCGCATCGGTTCGGTCCACTACCTGAATGCCGTGCCGCTGACGTACGGCCTGGGGGAGGGCGTGCTGCTGCTGCCGCCGTCGCAACTGGCCAGCGAGATGCACGCCGGCCGACTCGACGCCGCCCTGCTCTCGATCACCGAGGCGCTCTTCCATCCCGACCACGAGATCCTCGGGAGCGTCGGCATCGTCTCGCGCGGTCCGGTGTACAGCGTGGGTCTTGCCCATCGGCAGCCGCTCGACCAGATCCGGGAGATCCATCTGGACACCGCTTCCTGCACTTCCGTCAACCTGCTCCGCGTCCTCCTCGACGCCCGAGGACTGCGTCCGAAATTGATCCCACTCGATTCCTACGCGCACGCCCCGCAACTCGACAACGTCCTGCTCATCGGGAATCCCGCCATCGACTTCCGACGCGCCCAGCCTTCCACGGCACCGACCCATGCCTGGCTCGACTTCGGCGAGGCCTGGCAACAACAGGAACAACTTCCCTTCACTTTCGCCGCCTGGGTGCTGCGACGCGGGGCTCCTTTGGAACTCCGCCAACGCCTGCTCCAGTCCGCCCAGGCCGGTCGCGACGCCCTGCCCTCCATTGTCGCCGCCCGGACCGAATACGACCTGGCCTTTCGCACCGCCTACCTGGGCGGACATATCCAGTACGACCTCGATGAAGCCGCCCGGGACGGCATCCACCGCTTCGCCCAACATCTCGCCCGCGTCACCGGCCGCCCCGTCTATCCCCCTCGCTTCGTCTGAAAGCCTTTGAGGCGGGGGTACCGGCGGCTCGCCGGTACAACGTCAGAAGACTCCGACTTCCATTCGCACGCACCCCGCCCCTCGCACGTTCCCCACCCGATTGAAGTGAGTCTCGTGACCTCGTCTCCTACGGCTTGGGGGAATCCCTCACTCCATGGGAACGTCCCTCGGCCCACCCACGTTCCCGGCCACTCCCGAGATGCGCCTGCTTCCATTGGCAACCCGTAGGAGACGACGTCAGGAGACTCTGACTTCCACT
>CAMCFL010000457.1 GCA_945873715.1 Akkermansia muciniphila | reverse complement strand
CGAGCGCCCGTTCCGCAATTACAGCGAGGTTTTCCGGGCGCTGGAGCGGCCCTTCGTCCTCTATCTGGCGCTGCTGCTGCACGATGCCGGCAAGGCGGCCGGGACCGGGCATCACGAGATCGTCGGCGGCGAGTTGGCGATCAAGGTGTCGAAGCGCCTGAAGCTGGACGCCGGCACCACCGATTCGCTCCGGCGCATCATCGAATTGCACCTGCTGATGGTGCAGGTCTCCCAGCGTCGCGACCTGGAGGATCCCGGCGTCATTGCCGAGTTCTCGCGGGCGGTGGGCAGCCTGGAAAACCTGATGTTGCTGGCCTTGCACACCTTTGCCGATTCGATGGGGACCAGCGACACGCTCTGGAATGGCTTCAAGGATTCGTTGCTCTGGACGCTCTACCACAAGTCGGAAGCGGTCATGACCGGGGCGACGGAGTTCATCCAGGCCCAGCGCGCCGTGCTCGAACGCCAGCGCGAGCAGGTGCGGGCTCTCCTTCCAAAGACCTTTGCTCCCGACGAGGTCGATGGCCATTTCGGAGGACTGCCGCCCAGGTACTTCCAGTTGCACAGCGCGAGGGACATCGTCCGGGACCTGACGCTGGCCCACCGCTTCATGCACCTGCAATTGACCGAGGCGGAGCGGTCCCTGGAGCCGGTGGTGGCCTGGCAGGAGGAACGGGATCGCGGCTACGCGGCAGTGCATGTCTGCACCTGGGATCGCGCCGGGTTGTTCGCCAAGGTGGCCGGGGCATTGACCGCTGCCGGGCTCAACATCTTCGGGGCGCAGATCTTCACGCGGCAGGATGGGATTGTCCTGGATACGTTCTACGTGGCCGAGGCACGCACGGGAGTCGTTCCCGCCGAGGAATTGCGGGATCGATTTGAAAAGATCCTGCTGCAGGTGCTCACCGCGGCCTTCGACCTCGACCGCGCCATCTCGCAGGCCCCGCGATACCCGTCCCTGTTCCGGGCCGACGGCGAACGAATGCCGATGAAGGTGCGGGTCGACAATGCCGCCTCGCCCACGGCGACGGTGATCGATCTGGAGGCGGAGGATCGTATGGGCCTTCTCTACCGGGTTTCCCGGAAGCTGTACGAGTTGGGCCTCTCGATCGCCCTCGCTCGAATCAGTACGGAGCGGGGAATGGTGCTGGACACCTTTTACGTGACGGATGTGGAGGGCGAAAAGATCACGGATGAAGCCAGGCTCGCCCGGATCGAACCCGAGCTGCTCCGGGCGTTGGGCGGGTGATCCTGTCGTGAGCAACCCCGTTTCCCAGTTCGATGCCTTGCTGCAGGGGCCGGAGCCGGTGCTGGCATTGGCCCCGATGCAGGACGTCACCGACCTCCCGTTCTGGCGGCTGTTGTCCCGGTATGGCGGGCCGGATGTTTACTGGACCGAATACTCCCGCGTCCACTCCACCAGCACTCTCGAGAAGGCCATCGTCCGCGCGATTCGGGAGAATCCCACCGGACGTCCGGCCATCGCCCAATTGATCGGAAATGACCCGGAGTCGCTGGTGCGTGCGGCCAAGGAACTCGAACAGATGCCCATCGCCGCGGTGGATCTCAATCTCGGGTGCCCCGCTCCGGTCGTGTACCGCAAGTGCGCCGGCGGCGGGCTTCTGCGTGAGCCCCGGCGCATCGACGCCCTTCTGGGGGCTCTGCGCGACGCCATCACCCGGGTCCGGTTCACGGTGAAGACGCGCCTCGGTTTTGCCGATGAGGCGGGTTGGGATGAGTTGCTCGCGGTGTTCGCCCGGCATCGGATCGATCTGCTGACGGTTCACGGGCGCACGGTGGCGGACATGTACCGGACCGAGGTGAAGTACGGTCTGATCGGCCGGGCGGTGCAGGCCGTGAGTTGCCCGGTGCTCGCCAACGGCAATGTCTGGTCAGCGGAGCGCGCATCGGAGGTGCTGGAACTGACCGGAGCCCGCGGATTGATGATCGGGCGCGGGTGCATCCGGAATCCATGGCTGTTCGAGCAGATCCGGGCCCATCGCGTGGGGAGGGAACCGGTGTTTCCCACCGGACGCGAGGTGCTGTCCTACATCGAGGCCCTGTACGAGGAGACCATTCCCTCCGGTGAGTTCCGCGAACGCCTGCAGGTGGAGAAGATGAAGAAGTACATGAACTTCCTCGGGGAAGGCGTCGAGGATCCCGCCGGCTTTCTTCACCGGATCCGACGGGCGGAGGATCGGTCCGGCTTTTTCGCCATCTGCCGCGATCACCTGGATCATGACCGGCCGATGCGGTTGGTGCCGGGTGCATCCTGAGTTGGTTGTCACGATTGTAGGCCCGCTGCCCTCAGCGGTATCCATGCAGTAATCAATTCACGCGGAGCCGCGGAGAGCGCGGAGAGAAGAGCCGACCGCGAACAGGTCGACGCCGGCAACGGTTCACCCTCAGGTGACCAGCCGGCTTTCCATTCCAATGTCCATTCTCCGCGACCTCCGCGCCTCTGCGTGAACCTGCCCCCAGTTTCAACCGCATGGATACGGCTCAGCGGGCGCTTTCACACCGCCGCCTGAGGGCAGGCGGCCTACTTTTCTTATCCAACCCGGGGTGGCGCTTCGCTTACCCCGGGCTAATCGCTGCCATCCCTCCGGGATGAAGACGCCCCCCGGTCGAAGGTGAACCCGATGCCGGCCCCGAACCCAAGGCCGTAGAAGAGACCCCAGCTCAGCTTGGCGAGGGTGCCCATCTGGGATTTTGAGAGGGCGGGAAAAAGGCTGGCTCCGGAGGAACCGCTCAGCCAGTTCATGGACACGTCGCCGAGGAAGTATCCGGCGGAGTGCGTCACGAACAGGACCAGAAAGCTCACCACGGCCGCCCGGGGGCGTCCGAGAATGGCGCACGCGATGACCGCGAACAGGAGGCAGCCCAGCGCGGATCCGACCCATTCCCCGGTCTTGTTGGGCCAGAGGAACCAGGCACCGCTCCAACCGACGGCATAGGCCAGAAAGGCGGGGAGAAAGGCGGTCTGGAATCGGCGGTAAGCCCCCGGACCGGGAACCAACGGATGCAGCAACGCTCCGGAGAGACCGAGGAAGACCACGGCGATCGCCACGTAAAGCCCGATCTCGCCGACCGTCCGGTAGAACCAGCGCCCGGCAAAGGCCCAGACGGAGAAGCCGGCGAGGCTGATGAGGGCGAACGCCCATGCGCCCCGGAAGACCGAGGCCGTCGGGGAATGGGAGGCAGTGCGGGCGTCAGGATCCTTCATTCGGGGAGGTTAGAGATTGGGTGAGAAGGCTGTCGATGGGGGAGAGCGGAGGCGTTCCGTGCCGCGGCTTCCCCTTCCGGAGTACTGGCATTTCTGACCTCCAAGGCGGGTGGAATCTGACGATAGATTCTCGACGAGGTTGGCTTTCCTAACTGCTTGGAAGGCAATTGTTGTAATGGGATTCCTGAGGTTGGTTTCCGGGGGGGCTTGGAGCATTCGTTTCGTTCTTGGAAGTCATGACTGACACTGGTCCCGCGGTCTGGAAAAACTCCTTGAATCTCGAGCCTCCAACCTGATAGAAATCGGGGGTTAGAAGGGGTAAACAAACATTATGAACAAGAAAAATCTCTCAGTCGCATTGGCGATGCTCGGGATCGCCGCCAAGGCGTTCGCGGCAGTCGAAACTTCAGATTCGGGCATCGTCCCGAGTGCATTCCTCGTGGGGGCGGGTGGTCCGAGCGGTGGCCA
>CAMCFL010000456.1 GCA_945873715.1 Akkermansia muciniphila | reverse complement strand
AAACCTTGGACTCCGAAAGCCCGGAATTCAGCAGGCTACGGACCAGCGCCAGCTTTCCCGTCCGGCGACCCGTCGAATCCCCTCCCGAAGCTTGCGCCACGCGATGTGCAGCGATCACCCGCGCGACGGGATTCCCAGCTTCCAGCCAGTGCGTCAGATCGATCTCCGACAGTTTGCAGATCGGGAAGTCGAAGGACAGGTCGCATCCGCACTGGCGTCGTTCGTAACGGCTGGGTTTCCAGGCAGGATGCGGGTCGGCGAGGACGGCGACGCTGACGACCGGCAGCTGGAACCGGTCGAGGATCCGGTAGTAGTAGCGGAACATGCGCTCGGCGAGCGAGTCATCGCGTTGGGCCTGAACCTCGGCGTGGATCAGGAGCCATTCGCCCGTTCCGTCGCGCCGACGGACCTCCACCAGTTTGTCGGCGCGGACGCTGCCGGTCTCCGCTTCACGGACGACCTCCTGGAGTTCGGTGTCGAGGAAGCGGAATGGCCAAGACCAATCGATCTCCGCGGCGATGGCGGGGAAGGCGAGGGCGAGGAACTCGGGAAGGAACCTTTCGAGGGTCTCCTTCCAGGCACCGTCGTAGTCGATGGCTTCGGTATCGATGCCCAGGTTTACGCCGTCGCGGCGTGGAGGTTACGGAGATTGCCTCCGCTCCCTGCATTCCGTCATTCTCCGGTGGCCAATGGCGACCGACCCCATCGTTCAGGTCCGGGATCTCTCCAAGATTTACCGGCAGGGTGACATTGATGTCACCGCGCTCAATCGTGTCTCGGTGGACATCCAACCCGGCGAGTTCGTGGTTTTGATGGGGCCATCCGGTTCCGGGAAATCGACCCTGCTGCACATCGTGGCCGGGATCGATCGTCCCACGACCGGCGACGTGTTGGTCCAGGGCATCAATGTGGGGAACCTCACGGAGTCGGACCTCGCCACCTGGCGCAACCAGTACGTGGGATTCGTCTTCCAGTCGTTCAATCTCATCCCGGTGCTGACGGCGGCGGAGAACGTCGAGTTGCCGCTGTTGCTGACGGGATTGGGTCGTCGGGAACGCCAGACGCAGGTGACTGCAGCCCTCGAACTGGTCGGGCTCGCAGACCGGAGTCATCACCGACCCGATCAACTCTCCGGCGGACAGCAGCAGCGGGTGGCGATCGCCCGGGCGCTGGTGACCGATCCGGTTCTCATCGTCGCCGATGAGCCCACGGGGAATCTTGATGCCAAGTCGGCAACGGATGTCCTGGAGCTCCTCCGTTCGCTCTCCAGTCGGGCGGGCAAGACGGTGATCATGGTCACCCACGACCCGAAGGCAGCGGGGTATGGGACCCGGAGCCTGCATCTGGAGAAGGGGGAGATCGTGGCGTGACGCTGGCGACCTTCATCCTGAAGAACGCGCTGCGGAATGTCCGCCGGGCGGCACTGACCATCTCGAGTGTGGCGGTCAGCACCGCGCTGATGGTGTCCCTGATGACGTTGGAGCGGGAGTTGACGGTGCCACCGGAGGCGGCCGGGGCGTCCCTGCGGATCATCGCCCGCAACAAGGTGTCACTGATGCAAAATCTCCCGGCCAAACAGCTCGCCGCCATCCAGCGGATCCCCGGGATCGTCACGGTCACTCCTTTCAGCTATTTCGGCGGTCTGTTCGCGGAAGAGGACTTCACCAGCTTCGCCCAGTTCGCGGTGGATCCGGTGCCCTTCCGGGCGATCCTCGTGGACGGACGGATCATCGATGGCAGCTACGACGAATGGGTGAAGAACCGGACTGGATGCCTGGTCGGCCAGGATACGATGAAGCGGTACAAGCTGAAGGTGGGCGATCGGATGCGCTTCCGCGGAACGTTTTATCCGTGCGACCTCGACCTGCGCATCGACGCGGTTTACCAGGGTACGGTGGACGACCGGAACGTCTTCTTTCAGCACAAGCTGCTGGACGAGTTGGGTGGGGACCCGGGGACGGTCGGTACCTGGTATCTGCGGGCAGAATCGGCCGAGGTGGCCGACCGCGTGATCCATCAGATCAACGACACCTTCGCCAATACTTCGGCCGAGGTGCGGGCGGAGTCGGAGCGGGCCTTCCAGATGGGATTCGTCAGCATGTGGGGTAACGTCAGCCAGTTGATCCGTACGGTGAACCTGGTGGTGGTCTTCACGCTCGCCCTGGTCGCGGTGAGTACCATGAGCATGGCGGTGCGCGAACGTTTCCGGGAACTGGCGGTGCTCAAGGCCCTGGGGTTCCAGCGGCGCGATCTTTTCGGGTTCATCCTCGCCGAAGGATTCGGCCTCTCCGTCCTGGGCGGGGCGCTGGGCATCGGAGGCGCATGGGCCTTCTGGACCTTTTCGGACATCCAGGGGATGACCAAAGGCATCCTGTTGGTGTTCGAGGTGACGCCCCGGATCATGGGGATGGCCGCCGCCGTGGCGGCCGTTCTCGGTGTCGTTTCCTCGCTGGGACCGGCCCTTGCGGTCGGCCGCATGAGCGTCGTGCAGGGACTCAAGACCCTCGACTGAACAGGAACACCGATGAAGTCCGGCATTGAATGGATCGAGTGGTTGAAGCTGTTCCTGGGGGTCCTGGCCGGCGCAGGTCTGGTCTGGGGTCTGGCGCGCGCTGCCGGACTGCCCATCCAGTACAACGTCCGCAATGTCATCGTGCGCTGGCGTTCTTCCGTCACCACCATCCTCGGAATTGCCGCCGTGGTGGCCGTCTTCGTGGTTCTCCAGGCGGTGGCGCGCGGCATTGAGTCGAGTTCCGGCAACACCGGAGACCCACGCAACGTGCTGGTCGTGCGCCGCGGATCGCAGGCCGAATCCGGAAGCCTGGTGTCCCGCGAGCAATTCAAGACCCTGGGTTACATGGAAGAAATTGCCCGCAACGCGGAGGGCCAACCGCTGATCTCCGCCGAGGTGGTGCTCATCATTTCCGTGCCGCGCGTGGATGGCACCGGCGAGGCCAACACCCTCCTGCGGGGCGTCACTCCCCGGGGACTCGAGCTGCGTCCGCAGGTTGGCGTGGTGGAAGGACGTTGGTTTGTCTCGGGCAAACGCGAGATCGTCGTCGCCCAGCGGCTTGCCCGACGGTTCCGTGGATTTGAGATGGGTGGCACGGTGAAGGTGGGCCCGACCTTGCTGACGGTGGTCGGGCACTTCGACGGGCAGGGGAGTGCCTTCGATTCCGAGGCATGGATGGATGCCGATGAAGCCCGGGCCATCTTCGATCGGGATCAGTATTCCAGCATCCTGCTGCGCCCCCGGGACCCAGCTTCAATGCAGACCTTGACCAACCGGATCGACACCGACAAGCGCTTGGCGCTCCGGGCGGAGGGTGAGGTGGCGTACTACGAGAAGCAGACCCTGACCGCCCAACCGATCAAGGTGGTGGCCGGACTGCTGGGGGTCGCCATGTCCATCGGGGCAATCTTCGCGGCGATGAACACCATGTACGCCAGCGTTGCTTCCCGGACCCGCGAGGTGGGTACGCTCCGCGTGCTCGGTTACTCGCGCAAATCGGTGATCGCCTGCTTCCTGATTGAAGGTGCCTGTCTGGCGGCGGCCGGGGGAGTGGTCGGGTGCGCCCTGGCGCGGACCACCGATGGGTTCAGCACCGGCACCCTCGATTTCCAATCGTTCGCCGAGACGGTCTTCCAGTTTCGTGTGACGCCCGACCTGATGGGGAAGGGCCTGATTTTCGCCGTGGCCATCGGATTGGTG
>CAMCFL010000455.1 GCA_945873715.1 Akkermansia muciniphila | reverse complement strand
TGTACCGTCCGGAGGTCCGGATCACCCGCAAGCCGGGAAGATGAGGCGGGTCCGTCCTGGGACCGCAGGCGTCCCCGTCCGCCGGGGGAAAGGGGGCTCTCGGAAAGGAGTAGCAGCGTGTCAATCGCTGTGTGCCAAAGGCTGCCCATCGTCTCGGGTGGGCGTCAATCCTTCGGACTTACCGCAGCAGAATCCTCCCGCAGAGGCGTGGAGAAGGGGCAGGTGGCACGGAGTCCCGGCTTCAGTCGGTGGAGCGCGCGATGGGTCGAAGGGGGGCTGTGGGCCGATTCGGAGCGACCGTGGGTGGGCACCTCGGCAAGCGCGACCCCATCCGGGGTCGATGGGGACGTGGGGCTCCTGACCGGCGGTCGGGACGACCGCCGGCTACCATCCGGGACGCCTCCGGCGTCCGACCCGGGCGGTGGGGCTGGCTCGGAGGTCCCGGCTTCAGCCGGCGGGGCGATCGCTGCTGCGGCCGCGCGGAGAGTGGATTGGGAGCGCTTCGGATCTCTGCGTCTCCGCGTCTCTGCGGGAGGACATCGGGGGCGGGTCGGGCGCTCCGCGGGGGAATTTGCTCGCAGGGGAGAAGGTTTTCACCCTTCCGACACGCATTCGCAATCCGGTGCCGGCATTTTGACTTCCGCATCCGGCCCCGGTGCGCGTTACCCTCGGAAAGATCCCAATGAAGTCCCGTCGTCTTTTTCTGAAGTCATTGGCGGCTGCCGGTCCGGTTGCCGCCGCGGGTTGCGCTGTCTCCTCCCGGAGCACGGCGCGCCCGCACGCTTCCGCAGCCCGCCCGCCCCGCCGGATCCTCCATCTGGTCGCCGATGGCATGGGATCGGGCATCGTGGCCTGTGCGAATCATTTCTCCCAGCTGACCCGCCATCGGGAGTTGACCTGGCTGGCGATGACCCGGCAGGACGGGACGAACCACGGGCTGATGGATGTCCGATCGCAGAACTCGTTGGTGACGGATTCCTCCGCCTCGGCGTCGGCCTGGGGCAGCGGGGTGCGCATCCCGAATGGCCAGGTCAACCAGAGCAGCACCGGAACGAAGTTGGTCACGCTGTACGAACTGCTGGGTGCCGCTGGGTGGAAGCGCGGGTTGGTGACGACCACCGAGATCACCCATGCGACACCGGCGGGCTTTGCCGCCTGCACCAAGAGTCGCAATGCCGCCGATGAGATTGCTGCGCAGTATTTCGAGCGTCGGGTGGAGGTATTGATGGGCGGGGGGCGGAAGTTCTTCGCGCCGGGTTCACGCAAGGACAAGCGCGATCTGAAGGGTGACTTCCACAAGGCGGGCTACGCCGTGATGGAGAAGCCTTCGGACCTGGCTTCAGCGCCCGTGGACCAGCCGATTCTCGGGCTCTTCACCGACTCGCATCTGCCCTATGTCGTCGACATCGAAGGGGGCATTTCCAAGGTGGACAATGTTCCCAGCCTGGCAGCCATGACCCGGGTGGCGTTGCGCCGGTTGGTTCGTGAAGATCGATTCATCCTGCAGGTCGAGGGCGGACGGGTGGACATGGGGTGTCACAACAATGATGCCGCGGCGGCCATCCGAGAGATGATCGCGTTCGACGAGGCGATCGATGCCTGCCTGGAGTTCCAGCGGGAACATCCGGACACCCTCCTGGTGATCACGACGGACCATGCCACCGGCAATCCCGGCTTGAACGGCATGGGCGATGCCTACGCCAAGAGCAATCAAATGTTCCGCAACCTGCTTTCGGTCCGCCAATCCGTGCCGGAGCTCACCAGGAAACTGCTCGTGGCAGAAACGCCCGCAGCCTTCGCCCGGACGATGTTTGATTCGACCGGCTACTTGATCTCAACCCGACGTCGCGAGTTGCTCGACCCGTTCCTTCGCAAGAAGGGGTACGCCCTGTTCGAGGTGATGTCGGCCGACGTTGCCGCCATGGGCCAGGTATTGGCCAACCACACGGGGATCGGGTTCACCAGCACGGCCCACACCTCGGATTACGTCCCGGTGCTTTCCCGTGGCCCCGGTTCGGAGGCGTTCGGTGGCTTCATCCGCAACACCGAGATCTTCGAGCGCTACGTGGACTTCGCGGGCGTCGATTTCCGCAATCGCCAGGAGACATTGGTGGCGGATTACCAATCGGAGCCCGGCAGCGCGGAACGCGTGAGCGAGTACGCGTGGGGGTGAAGCGGAGCTTCAATTTTCAAGGACCGGAGTTTCAAGTCGCCGAGAGGCCGTCCGGTGCCTCCGGGTGCATCTTGAGCTTTGTTGTCACCGCTGTAGGCCCGCTGCCCTCAGCGGGCGCTTCCACATCGCCGCCTGAGGGCAGGCGGCCTACATCCGGGACTGAAATCCTTCTACCGGCTCAGGCCAGGACCCGATAGCCGGCAGTGTCCGCGGCCAGGATGTGGACCTGACTGGCGGGCAGTTGACGCTGCATCGCCTGGGCGACGGCCTCGGCGTTTTCGAGCGCCAGGCACATGAGGGTTGAACCGGATCCCGAGAGCCATCCGCCCACCGCACCGGCTTTCACTCCGGCCTGGATGACCTTGGGCAATTGCGGGATCAACGGCGTCCGGTAAGGTTGATGCACGCGGTCATCGAACAGTCCCCGCAGGGCTTCGAGATTCCCGGAGGCAAACGCCGCGCTCACCAGGGCTACCCGGTTCAGGCTGTGGACCAGATCGGCCTTCGGATATTCGGCGGGCAGGAGACGTCGGGCGTCGCTGGTCTTCACCTCAAAATCAGGAACCAGGGTGACAAAGCGGGCTTCGCGCGGCACCGGGAAGCGCAGGACTCGCACCGCTTTGCCCACCGGACCCGCCACGGTGAATCCGCCGAAGGTGGCGGGAGCACAATTGTCCGGGTGTCCTTCCAGGACGTTCACCAGTTCGAACACCCCCTGTTTGTCGAGCCCGGCACCGGTGATCTCGTTCAGTGCGGCCAACAGACCCAGTTGAACGGTGGTGGAGGATCCCAGCCCGCGAGCGATGGGAACGTCTCCGGTGATCGAGAGGTGGAATCCGAACGGCGTGGTCCCGGTGCGCCGGAAGAAATAACGGGCCGCGTCCGAAACCATCCGGGTCGCCCCGGCACGGGCGTCGGCGGCGATGGGCGATTGGATCTCGACTCCCCGGGTCGCGCGCTTCTCGACGGTGACGTCGTTGTAGAGGCGCAAGGCGAGGCCGAGCGTGTCAAAGCCAGAGCCGAGGTTGGAAGTGGTGCCGGGAACGCGAATGGTCATTTGGGGGAAGGGTCGGTGTTGAAAACGAGGCACTTCATCCACAGATGACACAGATGACACAGATCGCGGGATGACGGATCACGCCGTAGGCGGGACAGCGACTGCATCTTTCAGCCGAGAAAGGTTCGGCGGGGAGCGGTCCGGGCATCTGTGCCATCTGCGCCATCTGTGGATAAAACTTGGAGGCCGAAGCTCAATCCTCGGCTTTGGAATCGCGGCTCAGGAGATCCTGAACGGCGCGGCGGGGATCCTTGCCTTCATAAAGCATGGCGTGGACCTCGGTGGTGATCGGAGCGATCACGCCCAGTCGCAGGGTCAATTCCCGTGCGGATCGCGCCGTCGGATATCCCTCGATCGCACTGTGGGTGTCGGCAATGAGGGTCTCCACGCGTTCCCCGCGTCCGACGCGTTCGCCAAAGGTCCGGTTGCGGCTCAGCCGCGAGAAGCAGGTGACGGTCAGGTCGCCGAGCCCGCTCAGGCCGG
>CAMCFL010000454.1 GCA_945873715.1 Akkermansia muciniphila | reverse complement strand
GAGGTCATGCACCTGCGCGACTCCCTCATCCCGCGCTACTCCGAGCTCGTCTACTACGGCTTCTGGTTCGCCCCGGAGCGCCTCGCCCTCCAGGCCCTGGTCGAAGAGAGCCAGAAGAACGTCACCGGAACCGTCCGGGTGAAGCTCTACAAGGGCAACATCAGCGTCGCCGGCCGCAAGAGCCCGTTCAGCCTCTACAACCCGCACATCGCCACCATGGAGGCCGATCCCACCAAGGCCTACAACCAGGACGACGCCACCGGGTTCATCCGACTCAACGGCCTCCGTCTCCGGGTCAACTCCCAGGTCAACGGCCCGAAGAACCTCGGCAAGCCCGAGTAGACCTCCCGCCCGCAGGCGGCGACGTCAGGAGACTCCATTCCTCTCCGCGAGTCCGTGATCCCCGCCTGAACCAGCGGTGCCCACGAATCACACGAATCACACCCAACCATCGGGCAGAATTCGTGTGTTTCGTGTGTTTCGTGGGCAACCGTCCTTCAACAGTGTCCCACCCCAAAGCGAGCCTCGTCACCTCGGCGCCCACCGGGTAGGCGGCGACGTCAGGAGACTTCATTCCTCTCCGCGAGTCCGTGATCCCCGCCTGAACCAGCGGTGCCCACGAATCACACGAATCACACCCATCCAACGGGCAGAATTCGTGTGTTTCGTGTGTTTCGTGGGCCAACAACTTCTGCCCCCTTCACCTCCGAAACCCATACTCCAACACGAAGAACTGCGGAGCCAATCCCGACAACGGTCCCCGGAGCTGGGCCAACTCGGATTCCGGTCCATGGATCTCCAATCGGAGGATCGTCGAGATCTTCAGTGCTTCCTGCAGGATGGGTCCGACGTTCTCCAGATGGGCGAGCACGCCCTCCGCATCGGTGTATCCCTCCCGGCAATGCACCACGTCCCCGTCGAAGCTGAACCCGTAGTACAGACACTTCGCCTCGCTCTGGGTCCGGGCAACGAACTGCTCGCACAACGCCTGGAACGCCGGGAGTTGCCCGCTGGACACCTGGAAGTACGGGACAATCGAACAGCACCGATCCTGTGTAGCCATATTCTTGGCCCACAGGCTGACCCCACCGTCCGGACCGGGAAAGGAATTTGCCCCAAAAACCGGAGGTCTATCCGCAGATGACGCAGATGGCGCAGATATCAAAGACCTTCCCCGCGAAACGCTCCTGCCCCTCTGGGTCCGATTGCCGTCCCGTCTTCGACGCCTTCAGGCACCTCCTCATCTGCGCCATCTGCGCCATCTGCGGATCAACACCTGCGGCTTCGACCTTCACCGCTTGTCCCACTGCGCCTGGTCGTGGCCCTCGGCGAACTGGAATCCCAGTTTGCTCACCTTCACCGACTCGGCATGGCCATCCACGTGCGCGACATTGGCCCGGCCCACATGACGGTTCAACACCCGGATGGGATCCGTCGTGTAGTACGGCTCGTTGTTCGGGGTCCGGAACAGGATGTTCACCGTGGTCGGCTTGGCCACCCAGTTGTCTGGGTTCCGCTCGGACGGATTCCGAATCACCTGGGCGTCCCCGAACACCACCGTGGCCGACGGATTCCGGATCTGCGTTTCCTTCACCCCCGGCAGAGTGGTCAGGAACTGTCCGAGCTCCGGATGATTCATCCCGATCCCGAAAGCGTTGCTGACGATCATGCTCGGGCATCGGTGGATCCGGACATTCTTGCCGCCCATGCTGGCCATCAGGAGATCCGGCCACCAGGTCACTGAGCTGGGAACGATGGCATTGGTGGGAGGCGCACCGTCGCGGGCAAGCTGCACGAACACTTCGTTGTGTTCGTCAGTGTAGATTTTGAAGGCGAGACCGATCTGCCGCATGTTGCTCAGGCAACTGATCGCCTTGGCCTTCTCCTTCGCCTTGGCCAGTGCCGGAAGGAGCATCCCGGCCAGGATCGCAATGATCGCAATCACCACCAGCAACTCGATCAGGGTGAACCCGCTCCGAACTCTTCTCGGCCACATGAAGGCATCCTGCACACGCCGTTGATCCAGCGCAATGGAAGCCTGCTCCGAGCCGATCGGCGCGGGGGTGCCGGCGGGCCGCCGACACAGATCCCCGCAATGTGGTGCCGTCGGCGGGGATCGAACCCGCACTTCCTTGCGGAAAGGGGATTTTAAGTCCCCTGTGTCTGCCATTCCACCACGACGGCGAAGTCGGGACCCGAAGCGTGGCGCATCGGCCCGTCCGTCTGCAACCCCGGCGGAGGTGCCACGACCGGCGTCTTGAACCACCACGACGCAACGGCCGCAACGAACGGACTGCTTCCTTCTGCCACGTCGTGTCCGTTGCGCCGTGGTTGTAAAATGGTCTCACGCCCGGCCTCTTCTCCGCGCCTCTGCGCCTGGGTCGGACGCCGGAGGCGTCCCGGATGGTAGCCGGCGGTCGAACGACCGCCGGTCCGCAGCCCCACGCCCCCCATCGACCCCGGATGGGTTCGCGCTTGCCGAGGTCCTCACCCGCGGTCCCAACATGGCATCCAACCCGGGCCACGTGCCCCTTCTCTGCGCCTCTGCGCCTCTGCGGGAGTCCTCCCCGCGGGACGCACGAAAACCCCAGATATTCTCCCGCAGAGACGCGGAGACGCAGAGATCCGAAACACTCCTGATTCGCCCTGCGCGCAATCCCGTCCGCACGCCCTCGACGGATCGATCGTCCCGCCGGCTGAAGCCGGGACTCCCTACCTCCGTGCCTCCGCGCCTCTGTGCCGTCTTCTCCGGCTCCACGAACGCCCCGGCAGCATGCTTTGATCGCAATCATTGACTCTTCACCGGAGTTGTTCGCTCATCGGGAAGGTAGGGGCATGATCACCACGACGGAGGGAGAACCAGCCCCGTCATCGCCTCACGCCTACTTCGTGGATGAGACCGGCGACGGCGTGATCTTCGACGGGAAAAGTCGTGTGCTCATCGGCACGGCAAAGGTGCAGGAAGATTTCACCGTGGGCATGGTCGAGTGCTGGGCCTTGAAAGCGCTCACTGAGGATCTGGCAGCACTGCGTGCCCAGCTTTTGGCGGACCCGTATTTCAAAGGCGTGCCCTCCCTGCAACCGGAGGCCCAGAAGACGGCCCGCTTCTTCCATGGCAAGGACGACTTGCCTGAAGTTCGTCGGGAAGTTTTCAAGGTGCTGGCGCGTGACGATTTCTCCTTCTACGCGGTCGTCCGCACGATGTCAGCGGTGGCCCGGCGTGGGCAGCGCTCAACCCGGGTCTACTTGAGGCCGCCCGGCAGTTGCATCACATCTGAAATTCAAGCGTCAGGTGGCCCTTCGAACCGGCCCGGCCGGTGTCACGTGGGGCCTGATGTCAAACCGGCCTGCCGAATTCAATGGGACCCGAGAGGTTGAATAATGCCTGTTTCTTCGATCATCACGAGATGACCTTCCAGTGCTTTCGGAATCCGCCGTTGCAGTTCCGTTGTTATTCGCGCCGCCATCACTTTCAAGCAGGGTGTCTTGTCGTCCGGCAACAACCCGATATAGACACCTACCACACCGGGGATGGCCAGCAGTTCGCTATCGTGCTCAGCAAGGACAGTGTTGATGTCGCGAACAGGACCAGGTACATTCCTTTTCATAATGAGCCGGTGGCAACCGCTGCCGGATAGAACAGCGAAGACAATCAGCAGTATCAAAACCGCACCGGTGCCGCGTATGCGCCGCACATCGCGATTCTCATTTGCCGGTCC
>CAMCFL010000453.1 GCA_945873715.1 Akkermansia muciniphila | reverse complement strand
ACGCCAGACGCCAGATGCCAGATGCCAGATGCCAGATGCCAGATGCCAGATGCCAGATGCCAGACGTCGGTGCCCCCGATCGGTGGTTCTGGAATCTGGGATCTGAGTTCTGGGTTCTGTGCGCGTGCCCATGGCAGGGTCCGGACGTGCCTGCTTCGCCCTGGGACCGTCTCTGGACCACGGCGGTCGATCCGGACCGCGCCCGGCGTGTCATCGACGCGCTCCGGTTGCAGTTGGGCTGCGCCGCCTTCCTTCACGGGATCCACCCGGAGTCCGCTGCCGCCATGGTGCGGGTGGCCGGCAGTTCCAGCCACCTCGCCGCCGTGATGATGCGGGAACCGGAGTGGCTCGCGGCGTGTTTCAGCCGTGAGGCCCTGTCCGAACCCCGGCGGTTCGAGGGCTTTCGTCGGGAGGCGGCCGCCCTGCTCGACGAGACCCTGGCCCGCGCGGATCACGCCGCGGCCCTGGCCCAGATCCGGCGCTTCCGGGAACGCGAATCCCTGCGCATCGCCACGCGGGATCTTTCGGGTGCGGCTCCGGTCGAGGTGATCACCCGCGAACTCTCTGACCTGGCGGACGTCTGTCTGGCCGGGGTGTACCGGGTGGTCCGTGCGCAACTGGCCTCCCGGCATGGTGAACCGTGGCATCAAGGGCCGGATGGCCGGTGGCTCCCGACGCCTTTCTGCCTCCTTGGACTGGGAAAGCTCGGGGGCCAGGAACTCAACTTCAGCTCGGACGTCGACCTGATGTACGTCTATGGGGATGAAGGCTTCGTGTTCCGGGATCCTCCACTTGCGCTCGCCGAACCCCGGGCTGGAGCGCAGGCCAATCACCAGTTCTTCCGGAGACTCGCCGAACTGTTCAGCGCCGAAGTCGCACGGATCTCCCCGGAAGGTCAGTTGTACCGCGTGGATCTCCGACTCCGACCGGAGGGCGATGTCGGGCCGTTGGCCCGGTCCCTGGATTCCTACGAGACCTATTACTCGGAATGGGGGCAGACCTGGGAGCGACTCATGCTCATCAAGGCGAGGCCGGTGGCTGGGGATCGCCAGTTGGGTGCCGAGTTCCTGGAAACCATCCAGGCCTTCCGCTACCCGCGCTCCCTCAGCCAGGGGTTGCTGGAAGAGATTGCCTTCACCAAGACCCGGATGGAAACCGAGGCCATCCAGGGCGATGCCGAGCGTGACGTCAAACGTGGGCGCGGCGGCATCCGCGAGATCGAGTTCGTCGCCCAGTCGCTCCAATTGCTCAATGGTGGGCGCCAACCCTTCCTGCAGTCGCCCACCACCCTGCCCGCCCTCGCCAAGCTGACCGAGTACGACCTGCTTTCCGCGGTCGAATCCAGCCATCTGGCCGAAGCCTATCGCTTCTGGCGCGACGTCGAGCACCGACTCCAGATGGACGAGTACCGGCAGACCCATACCCTCCCCATCGACGACGTCGGCCTTGCCCGGATCGCCCGACTGATGGGGTGTGATTCGGTGGCGGATTTCGAGCGGAAATGTTCCGCCCACGCGGCCGCGGTCCGGCAGATCTACGACAAGTTCCTCGGGGTCCGCACCGTGCGCGATGCCGCTTCGGATCTCCCCCCCATCGGTCGTCACCAGGAGTCCGCGTGGGTGGGATGCCTGGAGCAACACGGCTTCAGTGACCCTCCCCTCGGGGCCCGGCGCATCCGTGAACTGGTCGAAGGCCCGGGTTGGTCCCACCTGTCCAGACGCACCGGGCAGTTGGGGCGATCGCTCCTGCCTCACTTCCTGTCCATCTGTCCCGGCAGTCCCCTTCCCCGCCCGGCGGCCAGTCGGGTGGTGGGGGTGTTGTCGGATCCCGACCGGGTGCTGGCGCGACTGGATCGGTTCATCCAGGCCTACGGCAATCGCTCCACCCTCTACGAGGCCTGGTCCGCCAACCCGCCGTTCTTCGAATTGTTGCTCTGGTTGTTCGATCGGTCCGAGGCGCTCGGCGAGATCGCCATCCGCACGCCGGATCTGATCGAGGAGATCCTCCACGCCGGACATCTGCGCCGGATCCGGTCCGTCGACGAGACGCTCGTCGACCTGCGCCATGGCAGCTCCGATCCCGACCAGGCGCTCTGGCTGCGTCGTTACCAGCAGGCGGAACAGCTGCGCATCGGCCTCCGAAGCCTTCTCGATCTCGCCTCGCCGGAACAGACCCAGTCGGAATTGTCCCATCTCGCCGAAGCCTGCGTCCGCTACGCCCTGGAAGTGATCCAGCAACGGCATCAACTTCCCCATCCTCCCTTCACGGTCATCGGGCTCGGGAAACTCGGCGGAGCAGAACTGACCTTTGGATCCGACCTCGACCTGATGTTCGTCACCAGGGACCTGCAATCCGAGCTTGCCCAGGACATCCGACTGGCCGCCGAGTTCATCAGCCTCCTTTCGATCTCGACGGAACTGGGCACGACCTACGCCATTGATATCCGGCTTCGGCCCGACGGCGACAAGGGCCTGCTCGTCAACACCGTCGCTGCTCAGGCGGAATACTACCGTCGGCGGGGACGCCTGTGGGAAATCCAGGCGCTGGTGAGGGCGCGGCCGATTGCCGGCGATGCCGGGACCGGAGCGCGGTTCATGGAGATGGCCGCAGCCCTGACCCAATTCAGCGGGGGCAACCCGGGTCTGGCGGCCTGGCAGGATCACTGGCCGCAAGCCATCGACCACATGCTCCAGCGGATCCAGATCGAACGGACCGACGGAGCGTCCGAGGAACTCGCCTTCAAGACGGGTGCTGGCGGTTTGATGGCCGCCGAGTTCCTGGCCCAGAAATGGACCCTGGCCGCCGGAATCCCCGAGCCCAACACCCGTCGGGCCCTCTGCCGGGGAATCGAAGCGGGGCGACTGTCCAAGGACGACGGCCGACAACTCCTCCAGGCCTTCGACCAACTCCGCCGCATCGAACTCGTCCTGCGCCGCTGGAGTTGTCAGTCCGAATCGGTCCTGCCGCAGGATCCGGCCGCGCAACACCGCGTGGCCGTCCGCTGCGGATGGCCGGGTGCGGCAGTGCTGCTACAGGAACTCCGCGACGCGCGGGCGGTCATTGGGAGACTGACGCAGTCGGTTTGAACAACCACGGAGCCACGACAGCCACGAACGGACGGGGTTTTTCCCTCACGTGGCGTTCGTTGCTCCGTGGTGGTGAATCAACCGCCCCGCTGCAGCCGGTTTGAACAACCACGGAGCCACGGCAGCAACGACCGGACGGGTTCACTCCCTCACGTGGCGTTCGTTGCTCCGTGGTGGTGGCGAATCAACCGCCGACTTCGGCACGGGCCTCGGCGGCCAGGGCGGTGGACAGGTACCGTTCACCGGTCGAACAACCGATGGTCACGATGGTCTTGCCCAGGTTCTCCGGACGTTTGGCCACCTGGATGGCAGCCCAGACATTGGCACCGGTGGAGATGCCGCCGAGGATTCCCTCTTCCTTGGCCAACCGCCGGGCCATGATGAAGGCGTCGTCATTGCTGACGGTCACTGCCTCGACGATCTGTGCCTCTCCGGACTCGGACTGGAGATGCAGATTGCGGGGAACGAATCCCGCGCCGGTTCCCTGAATCTTGTGCGGGCCCGGCTTGACCGCCTGGCCTGCCAGGGTCTGGGTGATGACCGGTGAATCGGACGGTTCCACCGCGATCGCCTGGAATGACGGCTTCCGGGCATGCAACGCCTCGTAGCAACCCGTGATCGTCCCGCCCGTTCC
>CAMCFL010000452.1 GCA_945873715.1 Akkermansia muciniphila | reverse complement strand
GATGGCCTCCCGGGGATTGAGGGTGAGGAAGAGCGACTGGCTGAGCCCGCCGTTGTAAAGACGGGTCAGGTCGATTTGGCGTGGGTCGGTTCCTTTGGTGCGGGGTGGGATGAAATGCCGCCGCCAGGAGTCTGCGTCCTCCGGACGGTAGGCCCGGTTCACCCGTTCGATGGGTGGCAGGGTTTTCCAAAAGCGATCTTCCTGCTGCCGCTGCCACCATGGTCCCCCCAATCCCCAAATCCCGGCCACGACCAGCAATGCGGCGACCCCTCGCCGGATCCACTGCTGCCAGTACAAGGACCCACCGGAATGAAGCAGCACGAGATCCCGTCGAAACTTGCCTGCGTTGGCATACCGCCGGGCAGGGTTGGCGGCGCAGGCCTTGGCGAATACGGGATTCAGCCCCAGGAGTTGCTTGGAATCTGCGAACGAGGGAAAGTCGACGGGCAGTTCCGGGAAATCCTGTCGGTCACAGCCTGTGGCCATTTCATACAGGACCTTGCCAAGACTGAAGATGTCCGCCTTGGGACCACGCGTCCCCTCAGGAGCATGGTACCCTTGGGTCCCGACCGATGAGGTGGAATCGCTTTCACCACTGATGAGCCCCAGGTCAGCGAGCTTGGGCTGACCGTGGACAAAGATGACATTGGCGGGCTTCACGTCCCGGTGGACGAGCCCTTGGCCATGCAGGTGCTCGAGTGCCGCGCACAGTCTGATGGCGATTTGGAGGCTTTCTTGGACGGTCAATCGGCCAGCAGTTTTGAGCCGGTGGCGCAAGGTGAGCGGGGCGTAGTCCGTCACTCCGTGGCCTTCGACTGAATCTGCCAATTCCATCGCATAGGCAAAGCCGCCACGGGGAAGATTTTCCACCATTTCGTGAATTCGAACCAGATGCGGGTCGCTCTCCGCCACCGCGAGGAAGCGCTTAAGTCCCCCAAGTTCGCGCTGGAGCATTTTGTCGGTGAGCTCCGGGCGCGGTGTCACCACCTTGAGGGCTACCCGACGACCAGCAACGTCTTCCGCAAGGAACACTTCGCCATAAGCCCCTCGGCCAATGGGAGAGATTAATGCGTAGCCCGGAATGGTCGGCAGGGACTCGCTCATGCGGTTCCCTTGCTGGACCGACCATGCAACCGCCGCTCAATGGCTCGGCGCACACGGCGTTCAGCGGCCCGGTCGAGCTCTTTACCTGCCGGGGTGTAGTATTTCCATGGTTCTTCTCGAAGCCAATGGGGTGGGGTCAGATCTGTATTTTAAACATTTCTTGGATCAAGCTCTTTCTGAAGTCCTCCTTGATTCTCCCGCGGCGAAAGCCAGTCCCGGCGGGCTGCCGGGCCCCCGCCTTTCTGGGGAAGCGACGGGGCCGATCCCGTGGTCTGAACGGCTGACGGAGACCCATCCGCTCCGCGTTCAGGTGCGCTGCGGATAGGGTGCGGTGCCTCTTGCGCATGGCGGGCGTGGGCGGGCTCCGATAATGGAGGTGAAGACATCCGGCGGTTCAGATCCGCCTTCATTCCCACGACATCATCGTCTCAAGCCATGCCTAATCCCTGGACCGGCAAAGGAAATCCCTACACCCGCAAGGAAGTCATCGAACGCCTGCGTGCCACGCTGAAGAAGGGGGATGCCATCATCGCGGCCGGTGCCGGCACGGGCATCAGCGCCAAGTTCATCGAGAAGGGCGGAGCGGACCTGGTCATCATCTACAATTCCGGGCGCTTCCGCATGATGGGTCACGGCTCCACCTGCGGCATGATGGCCTATGGCGATGCCAACGCCATCGCCATGGAGATCGGCGAGTACGAGGTCCTGCCGGTCGTCGAGGAGGTTCCGGTGATCTGCGGTGTGCATGCCACCGATCCCCGCCGTCGGATGTGGCACTGGCTCGGACGCGTCAAGGAGATGGGCTTCTCCGGCGTGAACAATTTCCCCACCCACACCATCGTTGACGGTCATTTCCGGGGGGTTCTCGAAGAGACCGGGATGAGCGTGAAGAAGGAGTACGAGATGGTGGCCCTCGCCCGTCGGATGGACCTGTTCTCGGTCGTTTACGTGGGCAGTGCCGAGGAGGCGGTGGAGATGGCCAAGGCGGGCGCCGACTCGATCATCGCCCACGTCGGCACGACGGTGGGCGGATCGATTGGTGTCAGCAAGGCGGTCGTCACCTGGGACTTCGCGATCCAGCGCACGCAGGAGATCATCGACGCGGTGAATCGGGTGCGGAAGGACGTGATCTTCCTGGCGCACGGCGGACCGATCAACACGCCGGCGGACGCCGAACGGATCATGAAGTCGACCGACGTCGTGGGTTTTGTCGGGGCCAGTTCGCTGGAGCGGATGGGAGTGGAAGCTTCGCTGACGAACCTGACCAAGGAGTTCAAGAACCTGAAGTTGAACAAGGCGAAGAAGGTCTCCAAACGCTGAACTCCCATGCCTGCCACCCGTTTCATCACGGCCGTCGAGGCCCTCAAGGAAGATTACAAGGGCCGCACGAACTACTGGGTCTGCCGGCCTGAGGTCTGCGAGGCGCGGGATCTCCAGATCTGCCGTGCCGTGCTTCCCGCCGGCGAAGGTCACGACTTCCACACGCACCCGGAACTCGAGGAGGTCATCTACGTCCTCGAGGGGCAGGTGGAACAGTGGGTGGAAAAAGAGAAGCGCCTCCTCGGCCCCGGCGAGGTCGCCCACATCCCACGCGGAATCGTCCACGCCACCTTCAACCCCACCGGCGAGGACGCGACGATCCTGGCCATCCTCTCGCCGGCCGCGGCGAAGGGCCCGTTCCTCGTCGATGTCAGTCAGGAGGAACCGTGGCGCTCCCTCCGCCATGCCTGACATGTCGTCCGCCGATCCACGCCGCTTCGTCACGGTCACCGAGTCCGTGACCGAGCGCACGGCGTTCACGTTGAACGCCTGGTTGTCCCGGCCCGACGTGGTTCCCTGCCAGGACCTGCTCCTGGTCCGGGCCACGATGGATCCGGGGTTCTGCCATCCGTTTCATCATCATCCGACGCGCGAGGAGATCATCTACCTCCTCTCCGGCCAGGCGGAGCAATGGTGCGGGAATGAGTACCGCGTGCTGAAACCCGGCGAGATGGTGCTCATCCCCAAGGGCGAAGTGCATGGCACTTACAATCCCTACCGCGAACCCGTGGTATTCCTGGCCATGCTCGCCCCGGCCCGTGCTTCCGCTCCTGACATCGTTGATGTGTCCCAGGAGCCAGCGTGGGTCAGCCGACGCGAGTCCCTCGGACTGCCCGCCTGTGTCACCGACAGTAGCCGGACCCGAGAGCCGTAGGGGAGCGTCTTGAGTTGATCACGGATGGAGGCCGCCTGACCTCAGGCGGCGAGGAGGCCGGGCATGCGGTTTCGGGCTTCACCGCTTCGGCGTCTGCGAGATCAGGACATTGGCGATCCACTGCGAGGCGAAGCTCCCGATGAGGAAGGTGGTGAAGGCTCCCATTCCGATTGATCCCAGCGTCGAGTTCGCCGGCGGATCCAGCAGACAGATGACCCCCACGGAGGTGAGCCCCGTCGCCAGCAGGAAGGTCGCGATCCCGGCCATCACCCAGCGTGGCCAGCCCTTCGCGCAATCGAAGACGGCGGCCGCTGGCAGCGCCATCAACCCGAACACGAGGGCGGCGATCAGGAATCGACCGTCACGACCCGCTCCCAACCAGAGTCCCAGGGCGCCCAACCCCAGTCCGAAGCCCAGACCCACGCACC
>CAMCFL010000451.1 GCA_945873715.1 Akkermansia muciniphila | reverse complement strand
GACACCTCCGTAGGAGACGAGGTGACGAGGCTCACTTCAATCGGGCGGGGGTACTGGCGGCCCGCCGGTACTGCCAAGACGGATGGGCATTTCTGAAACCCCTCCGGGGTTTGCTTCCCCCTTTTGACCCAAACCCGGGGTGGCACCGCGCCACCCCGGGCTACCGTCCGTCACCCCTCCGGGGTGGTCGAGCGGTTGCTCAAGGGGCCGTAGCCGGAACGAAGTCAGAGTCTCGTCACGTCGACACCTCCGTAGGAGACGAGGTGACGAGGCTCACTTCAATCGGGCGGGGGTACTGGCGGCCCGCCGGTACTGCCAAGACGGATGGGCATTTCTGAAACCCCTCCCGGGTTTGCTTCCCCCTTTTGACCCAAACCCGGGGTGGCACCGCGCCACCCCGGGCTACCGTCCGTCACCCCTCCGGGGTGGAGGCGGCGGCCCGTCACTTCGGCGGAGAAACCTGGACGAGCGCCATCAACTCCCGATGGTTGGTCTTGCCGGTACCGAGCTTGGGAATCTCGCGCACGGTCTGGAGATCACGAGGAACGGACAGGTTGGTGAGGCCCTTGGCGCGGATCACTTCGCGGAGATCGTTGAGGGTGATGCGGGGTTCGTTGGTGACGGCGATCAACCGCTCGCCCTTGTCTTCGCAGGGCACCGCCACCACGGCGACCTCGCAGCGAAGTCCGTACTGGGGAAAGGCCCCGGCAAAGGCATCCTCGACGGCGGTCAGGCTCACCATTTCGCCGCTGATCTTGGCGAAGCGCTTGAGCCGGCCGAGCAGGAACACGAAGCCATCGTCGTCGACCCTGGCGAGATCGCCGGTGTCGTACCAACCGCCCATCTCAAGGAACTTCGCGTTGGCGTCGGCATTCAGATACCCCCGCATGACGTTGGCTCCGCGCACCTGAAGGCGTCCGCCGATCTCGATGCCCTCCACCCGCTCCAGGCGGTGTTCGATGCCGGGAAGGAAACGTCCGACCGAACCGAAGCGGGGTTCGACGCGGGAATTGGCGCAGAGGACAGGGCTGCATTCGGTCGCGCCGTAGCCTTCCAGGATCCGCACCCCGAACTGGCGTGCCCAGGTGTTGGCGGTGGCCTCCTGCAGCTTCTCGGCACCGGCGACGAGGAACTTCACCGAGTTGAAGTCGTATGGGTGCGCCTTGCGTGCGTAGCCGTTGAGGAAGGTGTTCGTTCCCACGACGACGGTGCAGGCCTTGTCGTAGATGACGGCCGGCACCACGCGGTAATGGAGGGGCGACGGGTAGAGGAAGATGTAGAAGCCCTGCACCAGCGGAAAGAGCGTGCAGGTGGTGAGGCCGAAGCTGTGGAACAACGGCATGGCGTTGAAGAACCGTTCGCTGTCGGTCACGTCGAGGTGCGCGGTGATCTGACGGATGTTCGCGAGCAGGTTGCGATGGGTCAGTTCAACGCCCTTGGGAACACCCTCCGAACCGGAGGTGAAGAGGATGACGGCGGCCTGGTCGGGAGTGGCGGTCAACCGGCGATGGGCTCCGCCGCAGCTCACGGTGTTGGCGAGCAACCGGGTCAGCTTGGTCCCACCGCTGACGCCGGCCCGCACCTCCTCGAGGAAGATCAGCTCGATTCCCGCCGCGACGAGCGGAGCCAGGTCGAGCTTGGCCTTCTCCAGGAATGCCCGGGAGGTGATCACCTGTTTCACCGCGGCGAGTTCGAGGCAGAGCTTCATCACCGGGATCCCGGTGGAAAAGTTGAGGACGGCAGGAACCCGACCGACCGCCCACAGGCTGAGCAGGGTCACCGGCACCGCGTTGACGTTGGGCAGGAGCACCCCGACACGCCCGCCCTCCGGGGTCTTCCGCAGCAGTTCACGCCAGCGGGCGGCCAGCACGTCCACCCCGGTCATGAGACGTCGGAAAGTCAGGGGCTGGAGGGTCACGTCCTCCAGCACGGCCTTGCCCGGGAGCTTCGACGCGGTCTCGGCGATGGCGGCCAGGACGTGGCTCGGGCCCATCTCCATCTCGACCTGGTATTGCTGCTCCAGCATCCGGTCGCGCAACCATTGGGTCAGGCGCCGGCGTGCGACGGTATTCGAGACCCCTTCCAACCGGGGTGAGTCCAGCAGCGGCGTGAAGTGGGCGGTCACCGTGGGAAACCACTGGGTCCAGTGGGGATGCCGGACGAACGGCACGCGGACCGCGCCGCGCAGATGACAGCAGATCACTCGGGCACGGGTCTTGTGCAGGAGGAAGCCGGTGCCGTCATAGAGCTTCATCATCACCCCGGTGAGCGAGATGCGACCCTCGGCGAACAACACCAACCGCCCACCGCCCGCCAGGAACTCCGCCATCCGCTTGGCTGCATAGGGCGATGCCGGGTCCACGGGAAAGGTCCGGTGATTCACCATGAACTTTCGATGCAACCAGGAGGCGCCGGCCGTGGTGGAACTGGTGACGAACTTCCAGTCGTCGTCGAGCAGCGCCGCCAGGAAGGCCCAGTCGAGCCACGAGACGTGATTGGGGATGAGCAAGACGGGTCCGGGCGCCGACAGGACCTCGGTGTTGAAGGCCCGGAACCGGAACCAGACCTGGAGGATCAGTCGAAGGAACAGCTTCATGGGAAAATCAGGCGCGGGTGGCCTTGGGAAACCGGATCCACGCCAGCACCAGCACGATCAATCCGGACAGCACGAAGAAGACCTGACCGGCGCTGACGGGGACCCCGAACCACTGGTCTGACTTGACGCAAAGGGTCACCAACCCGCCGGCGATCAGCATGCCGACGTTGTCCATCAGGTTCTGCACCGCGATCGTCTTCCCGAGCTTGTTCGGATCCGATTCCGTCTGGAGGGCCGCATTGAGGGGGATGAGGAACAGACCGGCGGCGAAGCCCGCTGCTGCCAGCAGGAGGATGACCCAGGGGAACAGGGTCATCCCGCCGAGGTTCACCACGAGTTTCAGGGCCGGCACCTGCTCCACGACTCCGATGAGGACGAGCGTGACGACGAGGAGGAATCCATAACGACGCGTCCAGCTCAGGTCGCCCACGGCATGTCGCATGCCGGCATAAACGCTCCCGGCCATGACGCCGACACTCAGCCACAGGCCGAGGAGGGAAACCTGAAGGTTGGTTTGCAGCCCCAGCACGTTCAGGCCCCAGGCCTGGAAGTTGATCTTCATCGCCGCGCCGCAGACCCAGAACAACGCCGTCCCCACCAGGATCCGCGCCAGACGCCCATTCCCCAGAAGATCCATGCCGTGCCGGGCGAAGCCATGGAGGCTTTCGCTGAGATGCACCGAGACATTGCCGCGGGTGGAATCCATGAAGAGGTTGAGGACCATCGACAGCCCGAAGACGCCGAGCAGCCCAGCGTAGCATCCGGTGAGCGACAGGGTGTCGACCATCTTGGCCCCGCCGATCGCCCCGGTGATGATGGCCAGCAGGGTGAGCAATTCCACCGTCCCGTTCGCCTTCACCAACCGGTGGGTCGGCAGGATCTCCGGCAGGATCCCGTACTTGGCCGGACCGTAGAAACAGGAGCCCACCCCGACGATCACGTATCCCGGCATCTGCCAGATGTATCCCATCCAGATGCTGAGTCCGCAGACGGCCATCCCCAGCAACTTCACCACGTTGCCGCCCACCAGCCAGGTGGTCTTGGCGTAGCGGTCATTCAGGTAACCCGCCAGCGGGGCCAGCAGGATGTACGGGATGAAGAGCAGGCTGGTGTAGAGGGCACTCCGCTCCC
>CAMCFL010000450.1 GCA_945873715.1 Akkermansia muciniphila | reverse complement strand
GCCCTCGTAAATCTTGCGCACGATTTCATAGCGCAACCCGCCGTCGATCGAGGTCAGTTCAGCCACGCGCCGATGGTGCGGGCACGCCTTGCCAAGTCAAGGCAGGCACTGGATCGCCCGGCGATCCGGCAGGCGGGGCCGGGGAAGATTTCAGTTTCAAGATTCAAGGCCTGAAGTGGTAGGCCGCCAGTCTTCAGCAAGGAAACGCCCGCTGGGGGCAGCGGGCCTACACCGGTGGGCGGTGCCGGGGAAGGATTTCAGTTTCAGGTTTCGAGGACGGGAGACTCGAGGTCACCGGGGTCCGGAAGCGACCCGCCGCGGGCATCCGTAAAGCCTGTGTTGGCCTGCATCTTGGATCTGAAATCGCCCTTCCGACCCCGCCTGACTCACAGTCGAGGGCGGCTGCACATGGAAAAAACTTCGATTTCGGCCGAGATATTCGGAGTTTTTCCTTGCCGACGAAGGGAGCATTGTTTGAATCCATATGCAGTTGGCGCACCACGCCAACATCAATCGTAAATTCAAATCCACGTCATATCATGGCCAAAGCACTTACCAAGTCCCAGCTGGCTGCCGCCATCGCCGAGCAATCGGAGATTCCCAAGAAGAAGGCGACTGAGATCCTCGACCTGATCGCGACCCTCGCCTACAAACACGCCAAGAACACCTTCACGCTTCCCGGTCTCGGCAAGCTGGTGCTCGTGAACCGCAAGGCCCGCCTCGGCCGCAACCCTGCGACCGGCGCCGAGATCAAGATCCCGGCCAAGAAGGTCGTGAAGTTCCGGGTGGCGAAGGCCGCCAAGGAAGCCATCCTCGGCACCAAGTAGGTCCTTCCGGCCTTTGGGCCTGACATCGGCACCCGGCTCGTTCGGGTGCCGTTTTTGTTTTCATCCCCGGATCCACTCCCATGAAAATCGCCATCGTGGGCTGCGGTGCCCTGGGTTCGTATTACGGTGCCTGCCTCGCCCGGGCCGGACATGACGTCCACTTCCTCCTCCGTTCCGACCTCGAGACCGTGCGCAACCGCGGCGTCGAAGTCCTCAGTCCCAACGGGAATTTCCAGGTCCACCCCACCGCCGCTGCAACCCCGGAGGAGATCGGTCCCTGCGATCTGGTCGTCATCGGACTCAAGACGACCGCCAATCACGAATTTCCCCGACTTCTTCCACCCCTCGTCGAGATCGGGACCGCCGTCCTGACCCTTCAGAATGGGCTTGGGAACGAAGAGGCGCTCGCGATGATCCTCCGCGAGGACCAGATCCTGGGAGGACTCTGCTTCGTCTGCATCAACCGGGTTGCCCCCGGAATCATCCGCCACATCGCCCATGGCCGCGTCCTCCTGGGCGAGTACGGCCGTCCGGCAGAGGACCGGACCCACCGGATTGCCGCCGCCTTCGGGTCGGCAGGAGTGCCGTGTGAAGTCACCGACACGCTGGCGGAGGCGCATTGGCTGAAACTGGTCTGGAACATTCCCTTCAACGGGCTGGGCGTCGCCAGTGCGGCCGGTCTGGAGTCGTTGCAGGCCGGTCGTTGGACCGGGGGACAACCCCTCGCCGCCTGTTGGTCCTCGGATCGTTTGCTGGCGCATCCCGGCTGGGAATCCTGGGTCCGACGGCTCATGGAGGAAGTGATCGCCACGACCCGCGCCCTCGGTCACACGGTCCCCACCGACTACCCCCAGTTCCAGATGGATCGCACCCGCGAGATGGGACCGTACTTCGCTTCGACCATTCTCGATTTTCAGGAACGGCGGCCCCTGGAGCTCGACAGCCTGTTCCTCGAACCCTGGCGGCAAGCCCAGGAATGCGGGGTCCCGACCCCAGCCCTTGCATCGCTCTGCGGGGTGCTGGGTGATCTGGCCCGATTGCGCGCGTCAGCGGCCGCTTGAAGGCCCAAAGGGACGAGCGCCGCGAGTCCGAAATTCCCCGGGTCGTGTTTGAGAATCGTCGAACGCGTCCGTCCGGAAATCAGCCTCCAAGGATCCCCGCCTTGCCCGCTTCGGCCGACCGTGAGACAACCCCACCCACTGCTATGACTCGTCGCGATTTTGTCGCCACCGTGGCCGCCGCCGGCGCTGCCACCCTTGCCAGCACCAGAACCCTTCAGGCCGCGGCACCGTTGCTGGATGCCAAGGGACAGAAGATCAAGCTGGGCATGGACAACTTCGCCATCCGCGCGTTCGGCTGGAAGGGCCGCGAACTGGTTGATTACGCCGCCGGCCAGAAGCTCGACACGCTGTTCCTCACCGACCTGGCGGCGCTGGGAACAGACAGTGAAGCCGGCGGGGCCGAGCTGAAGAAGTACGCGACCGACCGGGGCATCGAAATCCTGCTGGGATCCTGGAGCATCTGCCCGACGTCGAAGTCCTTCAGGAAGGATTGGGGAACCGCCGAGGAACACCTGGCTCGGGGTCTGCGCCTCAGTCGAGCCGTGGGCTCGCCCGTCTTCCGGGTGGTTCTGGGTTCCCGTGAGGATCGCAAGACTCCCGGGGGAATCGAGGCCCGCATCGCCGACACGGTGCGTGTACTGCAGTCCCAGAAGGCCCTGGCCGCAGACCTCGGAGTCAAGGTCGCGATCGAGAACCACGCCGGCGACATGACCGCCACCGAGTTGGTTTCCCTCATCGAAACGGCCGGACGCGACTGGGTGGGTGCCAACATGGATTCCGGGAACGCCGTCTGGACGCTGGAAGATCCGTCCGATTCCCTGAGCATCCTGGGACCTTATGCGCTGGCCACGAGCCTGCGGGATTCGGCGATCTGGGAGACGGAGAAGGGTTGCAAGGTTCAGTGGACCGCCTTCGGCGAGGGTGGCTGCGTGGATTGGACCCGTTACTTCGCCAGCTTCGCCAAACTCTGCCCCGGCGTGGCGGTGAACATCGAGACGATCGGTGGATTCCAGGTGGAATTCCCTTACCTGGAGGCCGGATTCTGGGATGCCTTCCCCAAGAAGCCCGCCCGCGAGTTCGCGCGATTCCTGGCCGTTGCGAAGCGTGGCAAACCGGCGACAGGCTTCGACGCCAACGATCGCGAAAAGCAGCGGGGCGAACTGGAACGTTCCATCCGTTACCTGAGGGAAGAGATCGGTCTGGGCGCGCGGGCGTGAGGTGAAGCGGCAAGCCGGACGGCCCCGGGAAAGGAAGCCGCCTGTCCCGGTGAACCAGAACAGGCGGCACAACCCAGAATCAAACCCAACGTCTGCCCCACCGCAAACAGGCGGAAAGGAAGACCGGCCGGGATTCAGCCTCCCCCGGCCCAGGAGATCCGCGCGACGCAGATCGACCGTGCAAACGGCCCGCCGACAAGTGAGAAATGGGCAGCTCGCATGCCAACTTCTGATTCGCAGAATTGCGACCCGGATTCGGAGCAACGGGCCCCACGGAACAGCGTCTCCAGACGCCTACCGCTCGGCCATCCGGCTGGAGCACCTTGAGGTTGTTGTCTCGAATGGAGGCCCGCTGCCCTCAGCGGGCGTCGACTCATCGCCGCCTGAGGGCAGGCGGCCTGCACCCAGGACCAACTCGCGGAACTCGTCCCTTCGACGAGCGGGTCAGTTGCCGACGGCGTTGGTGCGCCAGCGCTCGGTCACGGCCCAGAAGTTGAGCGGGGCGATCGATTTGCCGTGCTTGAGGTAACGGGTGCTGCCATCGGCAAACGCGTAGTTGGATCCGCCACCGGCCCCACCGGACGCGGAGCGGACCGAAGAGTTGTGAACGCTGTGATTGAGC
>CAMCFL010000449.1 GCA_945873715.1 Akkermansia muciniphila | reverse complement strand
ATGCTCTCGCGCACCTCTTCGGGCGGGGTCAGCGCGGACCTGCATCCGCACCACCCACGCCGATGGCGGTGGGAACCTGCGGGCGGCGGGTGCGGTCGGCGGCGAGCAGGATCCGGCCCAGGAGACAGGCGATGGCCAGGCCGAGGGGGAGTTGGAACCAGTCGCGGTAGTTCTGCAGATCCTCGCGGGCGGCGGTCTCGGCAAGGGGCTTCAGGAACTCCTCGCGCAGGCGGCGGAGACCTTCGCCATTCTCGCCCAGTCGATAGTACTTCCCGCCCGTGGCGGCGGTCAGGCGCTGGAGGTTGGACTCGTTGAGTCGCGAGACGACCTCTTGTCCGAAGGTGTTCCGGGCGGCACCGCCATTGGGAGCGTAGCGATTGAGCGGGACCTTGGCCCCGGTCGTGGTGCCGACGCCGATGGCACAGACCTTCACCTGCTCGCGTGCCCAGCGACGGGCCACCGGGATGAGGTTTCCTTCCAGATCCTCGCCGTCGGACACCAGGATCACGACGCGCTGGGGAATGTTGTTGGAGACGAAATAGCGACCGGCGCGATCGACTGCCGAGGCGAGGGAACTGCCTGCGTCGTTCATGAGATCCGGATCCAGATAGCGCAGGGTGGTCCGGATGGCGTTCATGTCGAAGCTCAGCGGGGCGTTCAGATACGCCACCCCGGCGAAGGAGATCAATCCAACCCGATCGTTCCCGGCGTTCGCGAGGAAGCGGTCGAGGGCGTTGGTAGTGACCATCCAACGGTTGGGTCGGATGTCGGCCGCCAGCATCGAGCGGGAAGCGTCCACGGCGATGATGTAGGGAAGCCCCTGGAGCTCGGATTGCTCGCTGTTCCGGTAAACCATTGGCCGTGCGAGGGCGACGCAGAGGAATCCCGCCATCAACACCAGCAGCGCCACCTCCAGTCGAAGCCGGTTGCGGTGGTAACCGGGGTCGGCCCAGGCGCGCCCGGCACCGCCAGCGAACTCCCGGGCCAACCGATCGCGCCGGGTACGGGCCAGGTGGAGCAGCAGCCAGACGAGGCCAGCAGCGAAGGGCGCCGCCATCAGGAAGGCGGGATATCCAAACTTCATGGCGAGCGCCTCCGCAGGATTTCGACGACCAGCAGGCCGAGGGCGAGGAGGCCAGATGCGACCCCGGCGGGCCACCCGTACAGTTCGCGCCAGGAGACGTACCGTTTCTGGATCAGTTCCCGTTTCTCCAGTTGGTCGATCAGGTTGTAGATTCCGCCCAACGCCCGGGAATCGGTCGCCTGGAAAAACTGGCCGCCGGTCACCCGCGACGATCGGTTGAGATCATGTCCCGCGGCGGCACTGGGCGGGACCACCTCGGGTCCGATGAGAACGGAATAGACCTTGATGCCGCCCTGGACGGCCGCCGGGATCACCTCGCTGGCCCGGGGACCTGCGGAGTTCTCACCGTCGGTGACCAGGATGATGACCTTGCTGCGATCGGAGTCTTTCTTGAGGAAATTGACCGAAGCCAGCAGGGCCCATCCGATGCCGGTGCCGGTGGCGAGATCGGTTTCGCGCAGCGCGTTCAAGGCCCACTTGTGATCCAGCGTCAGCGGACTGACCAGAAACGGGCTGCGGGCAAAACAGACGATGCCGATCCGGTCGTTGGGACGACCTTCGACGAATTGGATGGTCACCGTCTCCAGCGCCTTCCTCCGGCTGACCCGCTTGCCCTGCAACCGGAAATCCTCTTCGGCCATCGACCGGCTGAAGTCGAGGCAGAGCATGATGTCGATGCCCTTCGAGGGATCCGGTGTGTCGCCCCGCGGCATGCGCGGCCGGGCGGCGGCCACGATGAGAAGTCCCAACGGGACCAGGATCCAGGCATTGCGCCAACGTCCGGGATGCCGTCGCGGCACCCGCGCCAGCGAAGCGATCCCGGCGATGGAGGGAACGCGGAGCGAAGGCAGCGTCCCCCGCTGACCCAGTCGCCAGGCGAGCCACGGGATGAGTGCCAGTCCCAGCAGGACCCACGGGTGAAGGAATTCGATGTCGCCGGGAAGCTTCATGCGGCGGCGGTGGAGGGTGCAGGGGGCGCGGTTCCGGCGGTCTGCCGGATCACGCGTTCCGCCGTGTCGAGGAGGCCCGTCTGTTCCGCCTCGCTGGCGGGTGCCTGGCCGAACTTGAGATCATCACAGAGCGTGAGGAATCCCGACAGGGCCAGTCGCTGTTCCGATTCCAACTCCGGGCGTCCAGCGACTTCACCGAGGAACTCGCGACTGGTCTGGTACAGGATGCGGAACCGGTACCGGGCCTCCAGGTAGGCCCGCAGGATCTCCGAGACTTCGATGGCGAGTTGATAGGCGCTCACCCGCGGTAGGCGACCGCGCAATTCGGCCAGGCGCCGCAGGAATTCATCGGGCGGCACCGGCGGGATCGGGACGGCCGCCGCCGCCGGGGCGGGAGGCCGTTGGCGGCGCGCCAGCCAGACTCCCAGGGCGATCAATGCGGCAACCCCCAGCACCGTCAGGACGATGACCCAGGGGTTGAGCCACCACGGGGGCAGGGGAAGGAGGTTCAGATCCTCGATGACGTTCGTTCGGTTCATGCGACGCGTCGCCGTGCGGCGTGATCGAGGAATTTCTGGAGCGATTGGACCCACGGACGGTCGGTCAGGATGTCGAGCGTCGGAATGCGTCCCTGGCGAAAAGTGGCGACCAACTTCTGACGCCGGTCTTCCGCCGATTTCGCCCATTGCGCACGCACGGCGGGATCTCCCGTGTCGATCTCGACCACCTCGCCGGTCTCTGCGTCCTGAACCAGTGCCCAGCCCACGTCCGGCAGATCCAGTTCACGTCGGTCCACCAGACGGAGGGCGATGATCTCATGCCTTTGGTTGGTGGCCTTGAGGGTCCGGGTCCAGGTCGCCTCGTCGGTATCGTGAAAATCCGACAGGACGAACACCAGTGCCGGGCGATGGAGCAGGTTGTTCAGGTAGTTCAACGCCGGCGTCAGCGCGGTGCCGGAACCCTTCGGGATGGTAAACAACAGTTCGTGCAGCAGTCGCGTCACGTGCGGACGCGTCTTGCGCGGCGGAACGAACCGCTCGACCCGATCGGTGAACATCAGCAACCCGCAGCGGTCACCGTCGCGCACCGCGGAAAAGGCCAGCGCCCCGGCGAGGATGGTCGCCAGTTCCCGCTTGGTCTCGGCTCCGTGCCCAAGGCGGAGAGCCTCGTCGGGTGCCGTTCCAAAGTGACCGCTGGCCGAGGCGTCCACCAAGAGCATCACCACCAGTTCGCGCTCTTCCACATGCCGCTTGATGAAGGGTCGTCGCAGGCGTGCCGTCACGTTCCAGTCGATCCGACGAACGTCGTCGCCCGGGACGTATTCCCGGACATCGGCAAAATCCATGCCGCGGCCTTTGAAGATCGAGACCATGCGCCCACCCAGCAGTTGCTCGCTCACCAGACGGGAGCGGACCTCGACCTGACGGAGGCGTTTGAGCCAGGCGGCGGGAATCATGATGCGAACCTAGGGAACCTTCACCTTTCCAAGGAGCGTCGCGACGACGTCTTCGGTGGTGATTTCCTCGGCCTCGGCCTCGTAGGTGAGCAAGACGCGGTGGCGGAGGACGTCGGGGGCGATGTACTTCACGTCATCGGCGGTGACATGCGGACGGCCATTGAGCAGGGCGACGGCGCGGGCGGCCAGGGCCAGATTGATGGTGGCTCGGGGGCTGGCCCCGATCCGGACCAGGCGCTTGAGCTCGGGC
>CAMCFL010000448.1 GCA_945873715.1 Akkermansia muciniphila | reverse complement strand
GAGGGCAGGCGGCCTACAGCCATCTGAGTCCCCGTTCCTGGCGTCTCGATCAGGGCACGGCCGGCCTCGAAGGACCTTCGTAGGCGCGGGCACCTCCCGCAGGAACCGCCTCGGGGGCGATGGTGGTGACCTCGGCTGGCGCGCCCACGGGTGTCCCGATGTAGCCGTGGTAACGTCCCATCCAGTAGGCCAGCAGCCACCCGCCGGGTTCGGCCACTGCGCGTCCGCCGTCGCCGCCATCCTCCTGCAGGGTCCAGGCATCCCATCGCATGGGCTGATGTTCCCGGGGTGAGAAGGCGCGGACGCCCCCCTTCGGCGCATGCAATCCCGCCGGGGTGCGCAGGTCGGTCCGGTGGGAATTGGCGAAGCTCCAGACGCGCAGGTCCAGGGGCCAGTCCCGCAGATGCCGCATGGCTTCCGCAGGTTCGCAGTCGAGCGAGGTGAGCGCCCCATAGACGAACTGATACCAGGGATTGCGCTCGATCCGGACCATGTCGTAGCTGCGTTCGTATCCCCTGCGGTACAGGGCGAGCAGATCGGGGTCGCTCTCGTAGCGGAGCAGGTTCCACCAGGACCAGAAAGCCAGTTGATCCTCGAAGTGCGCGATGTCTTCCGGGGGAAAGCTGCTGCGTTGCCGCAGGGTGAAGTCCGGGTAACCGAGTTGGACGAGTTGACGGTAGGCGTCCTCGAAACGTTTCTCGCCGGTGAAATGGGCCGCCGTCTTCATGAAGGACAGCAGTTCGAGCGCCTGCAATCCGCGATCGAACCGCCCTTCCTCGGTGGCAAAGTACTCCGGATCCCAACGTCCCCAACGGCTCGGCTTGCCGTCGCGATCCACCAGTTTCCAGTGGTTGGCGATCAGGTGGGACGCGATACGCGCAAGGTGCTGTCGGCCCTGCTGGATTTCGTCGCCGTCCGCCGCCAGTTCGAGGAACACCGACACCGCATAGAAGTGCGATGCGATCTCGTCACTCGAGGTGTCGCCCTTCCACTCGAACTTCCCGTCGGCACCATCGTTCCATTCCGCTGCGTAACCGCCCGAGCCGTGGCCGGCCTTGTGGCCGCGTTCGCCCTTGACCCAGACCGCGCGGGCGGGAAAGCCGGGGATGCCGGTCATCGTCTCCAACCAGCGCAGGGCGTGAAAGGTGTTGGTGGCCTCGCGCCGGGCCACCGGATCGCGGGTGACCGCCCAACGGTAGGCCTGGGCGGCCAGGTAATCCCCGGAGTAACCGCCGTCGTTGTCGCTCACTTCGCGGACGAACTCCCCGAGCGCATCGTCCCATTCCAGCTTGTGGGTGAACCCGAGCCGCTTCTGTCCCCACTTCTCCAGGTGCGCCTCATACCAGGCCGCCTTCTTTGCCAGCGTGAAAGGCTCGTACCGGATTTCCGCCAGGCCGCCGTCCGTCGCCAGCCAGACGGACTTTCCCTCGACGGCGACAGCGCGCACGGCGTCGTGCGGCAGCCAACGGCGTCCGGTGAAGTAGTGGAAATCGTCGCCGATCTTGCGCACCACCCCCCGGGTGGTCCCGATCCAGAGATCGTGGTCGAAGCCCGCCGCCAGGCAGGTCGCATCTTCGTACGGCAATCCCTCCGCACCGGCGACCGTCCGCAGGCGCATCCCTCGCAGTTCACCCAACCCGCGTGCCGTGGCCAGCCAGAGCGCGTCGCCGGTCGAAGCGATGGCCCGTGAATCGGGGGAGGGGAACCGTCCCCAGTCGAACGCGTGATCCGACGGGAACCCATAACTGTCGAGCCCGCCGAACCGTCCCCGGTCGAGGTAGGTCAGCCGGCCGGGACCATGGATCCAGAGGTTCTGCTGATGGACTTCCAGATCCGATACCGGGAAGGGCACCGGGTCCGGCGTGAGGGGTTCAAGTCCCTGATCCCGGACCCGGAAGAGTCGGCTGCCGCCGGCCGCCACCCAGCCGTCCCGGTACGCGACCACATCGGAAATGACCTCTCCGGTGATCCGCTTCCATCCGTTGGTCTGCCACTGGTGCAGACCGCCGCTCCCCAGTGCCCACAGACGGTCGCCGGTGGTCACCAGGCGTTGGACCGAGCCCGTCCAACCCGGTTCGGCGATCAATCGGTTCGCCGCAGCGTCGAGCCGGAAGAGTCCGCGTGCGTTCCCGGCGAAGACCTGACCCGCTCTGCTGCCCACCGCCAGCATCGGATCCGCGTGCCGGATCTGTCGTCCGATCTCCTGCAGAAATACGGAGTCCGGCAATCGCTGGTTTGCCGGGGCGGAATCGGGGCGGAGTGGGGCGGCGAGGAGCGGCAGACCCGCGAACAGCAGCAGGAAGGCTTTCACACCGGGTTAGTTGGCGCCCCAGCGGGTGTTGCGCAGGAACGTCAGCAGATCCGCCAGTTCCTGGCGGGTGAGTTGGGCGTCCAGCCCGGCTGGCATCAGCGAGATGTTGCCCGGGCGTTGGCTCGTCACCTCGGAGCGGGGAATGCGTTGCTCGGCACCCGGGCCGGAGACGACCAGGAATTCGCGCTCGGTCTCGGAACGGAGGATGCCCTGGACATCGGATCCGTCGCGGGTGGTCAGCACCACCGGTTCATAGCTCCGGACGAAGCTGGCGCTGGGATAGACGATGCTTTCCAGCAGATCCCGTTCGGTCCGAGCTTCACCGATGCGGGTGAGGTCGGGTCCCACCAGCCCACCGCGATATCCGATCTTGTGGCAGGTGTAACAGGCCGCCTTGGCGCCAAGGAAGAGCGCCTGACCACGACGGATATCGCCGGTGAAGGGCTTCAGTTCCGCCATCAGCTTGTCGAGGTTTTCACCCTGATGCGCCGCGTCGGCGTCGATGCTGGCAACGAGCTTGAGTCCGGCTTCCTGCACGGGTTTCGGGTACTTCTGGATCAGCGTGCGGATCAAGTCGGCGCGCAACGTCGCCCGGGACGCCGCCGTGGGAAGCACGTCGAGCACCGCCATTCCCAGCATCTCGTCTCCGCCTGAATCAAAGGCCGGCAGCAAGGCGAGCAGTTCCATGGGCCCGGCCGTGCGAAGCTTCCCGGCGAGCGCCAGTCGGAGGGCCGGGACCAACGACGCGCGGGCCAGAGCGCCCGCCGCCTCGCGGGACGGACCCGTCGCCAGCAGGGCATCGAAATCTTCGTCCGAAGGCTTCCACCCGGCAGGCAGGGCGGCAAAGGCCGCCGTCCGAAGATCGACCGGATGGACCTCGGCGCGGGCGGCGCGACGCAGTGCCGTCTGCACCTCGGCGTTGGCGGCCTGGCCGCGGGCGATCGGGATCACCGTGCGGACCAGGTCGGCATCCGCATCCCGAAGGCCTTCGATGATGGCGTCGTTCCAGCCCGTCGGTGGTTGCTTGGGATTGGCTTCGGCCATGGCCAGGAAGGCGGCCTTGCGGAGAACCTGTCCATTGCCCCCGCTTCGGGCGGTCTCAGCCAGCAACACGCGCCCGGCCTCCGACGGGGCAAGGAAACGGAGTTGTCCGGCGACCGCACCCCGGGTGGCCGGTGACGCCAATTGTTCCTGGAACCAACCCACCATCTGGTCGCTCCACTCGGGGTGACGACTGACGATCCAACGCGCCGCCTGCCAGAAAGGACTGTTGCCTTCGGTGAGGAGGGGGAGGACTTCGGACGACTTCAATGTCCCCTCGGGAATCTGATCGAGGGCGATCAACGCGGCACGGCGACGGGCCGCTGCGCCGGTGGTCAGCGCGCCTCGGAGCCCCGCGACATCCCCGATCTCCACCAGGGCAAAAATGAAG
>CAMCFL010000447.1 GCA_945873715.1 Akkermansia muciniphila | reverse complement strand
CTTCATGCGGGTGGCGCCGGAGAAGATCAGGATGGGACCGAATTCACCCAGGGCCCGGGCCCAAGCCAGGGTGGCCGCCGTCAGGATTCCCCGGCGGGCCGAAGGAAGCACGACGCGCCAGAAGGCTTCACTGCGGTTGCAGCCGAGCGTGAGCGCCACCTGCTCGGGGCGCGGGCTGATCTGCTCGAACGTCGCCCGCATGGTCCGCACAGCGAAGGCGCAGGCCACCATGAACTGAGCCAGGATCACGCTCGGCACGGCGTACGTGACCGGGAACACCCGTTCCAGCGCCCGCAGCGGCGGCGCCTGGAACAGGATCAGGAGGCTGATGCCGATCACCAGCGGCGGGAGGACGATCGGGATGTCCAGCAGCGCGTCCAGCAGGGCCTGTCCCCGGAACCGGACCCGGGTCATCAGATAGCCGATCGGGACGGCAACCCACAACGAGAGCAGGGTGGTCAGGGTGCAACTCAGCAGGCTCAGGCGGATCGCATGCCGGATCTCCGGACTTTGCAGAGCCCGCCAGAAATGCCCCGGGGTGGTGTAGAAGAGATCGGCGGAAACCGTCGCCGCCAGCAGGACGATGTACGTCCCGCTGAGGATGCCCAGCGCGGCGAAGAAGGCGCGGTCGGATCCAGGCCGATGCGGCGGGGTGGGAGCGGACGGATCGGGCGGCGTCATGGCCGTGTCGGGGTGCCGCGCCATTTGAACCCCGACCGTTCGAAGCGCTCGCGGGACTGGGCGGCCTGAAGGGTGTCGAGCAGGCGGTTCATCAGGCGGCTGTTGCCGGATTGCAGACCGACCGCGTAGGGCTGCACGGCGAGCGCGCCGGGTTCGCGGATCTCGATCACGTCGAGGTGATCGTGGACCTGGCTGGCGTTGGCGGCGTAGACGAGGGCCACGTCGAGGCCGCCGGCCCGGAGTTGGTTCAGGAGGAGATCTCCGGTCGGCGCCTGCACGACGACGTTGGGCTGGACCGCTTCGTAAAGACCCGTGCGGCGAAGCAGGCGCGCGGTCAACGCTCCCAGCGCACTTTGCTGTTCATGCGCCAGTCCGATGCGCAGTCCCTTGCGAGCCAGGTCCGCCAGGCCGGTGATCTGCGTTGGGTTGCCCTTCTGCACCAACAGCACCATCGCGGTTTCGGCAATCTCGACCGAGGGACCAAAGAAGTTCGTCACGGTCTCCATGAAGGAAGTGTCGCAGGCGAAATAGGCGTCGGGCCGCTGCCCGGACCGGATCTGCGCGGTGAGGATGCCGCATCCGTTGTACACCCGCGTGATGCTGACCCCCTCGCGCTTCTCGAATTCCTGCAGGGTCGGTTCGATGGCGGTCCGGGTGACCGCGCCGCTATAGAGGAGGATTTCCGGATGCGGGTTCCAGACGTCGCCAGTGACGTGCCGGAATCCGTGTTCGGAAAACCGCTGGAGGCCCCGATCGCGGGCGGAGAGGTAGCGCGCGAAGTGGAGCGCGGCGGGTGGTTGCTCGCAGGCGGTCAGGATGCAGGCGGAGACTTCGGACGAGAACGAGGCCAGTTCAGGCAGCCCCACGGCGCTGAGCTCGGGGTACTGCGCCGCGGTGGCATCCCACACGATGCCGGCATCGACGGCTCCCAGCTTCACGTCGTTGGCGATGTCGTTGACCGTGGGTTTGAAGACCGTGGTCCCGGACGAGATCGCCTTCCAATGCCCGCTGTGGATCAGGGCCTGGCGGGTGAGGGCACCGACGGCCGCGGCCTCCGGATTGGCGAGCGAGAGCCGGAAGCCCGGTTTCATGAGGTCGGCAAGGGTGGTGATCCCCTGCGGATTGCCGCGGGCGACCACGAGGACCGGCGCGATGCGCGCCAGCGGGAAGACCTCGGCCAGAAGGCGATTGGATCGACCGATCTCGACGAAGCTGCCATCGGCCGCGATGAACAGGTCGCCGCGTCGCGACACCTTCAGGTTGTTGAGCAGCGTTCCGGAACCGCCGAACTGGAGTTGGACGGGGGTGCCGAACTCGCGTTCGTAGTCGCGGGCGGCGGCTTCGACCGGCGCCTTGATGCCGGCGGCGCAATACACCAGCAGCGCCTGGGTGCGTTGCTGGCTCTTTGGACGCGCCGGGCCGGCCCAGAGCAGGGCGACGAGCACTCCGAGGAGTCCCAGCGAGGTCAGGACGATGGTGCGCTTCGAATTCATGACGGCATCGACGCGCCCAAAATGACACGGCCCAGTTCTCCTTCGCCAGCGGTCGGTTGCAAAATCTGGGTGGCGAAGGTGGGTTGGGCTGCCCGCTTGACCGGGTTCAGGCCGGCAACCAAAATGGTTGCGAACTGGTTGAACTGAATCATGGCCACCACCCTGACCCTGAAGAACATTCCCGACGCACTCTATCAGCGTTTGAAGCTCTCGGCGGCGGCCAATCGACGCAGCCTGAACAACGAGGTCATCGTCTGTCTGGAGGGGGTGCTTCTGCCGGAGCGATTGCCGGCGGAGGTGCGATTGGCGCGGGTTCGGGAGGTTCGGGCGTCCCTGGGAACGTCCCGATTCAAGGCGCGCGACATCGACGAATTCAAACGGCGGGAACGGGCGTGATCGTCGTGGATTCCAATGTGTTGGCCTACCTGTTCCTGCCGGGGGAACACACGGCGCGGGCGGAGTCCTTGCTGGGACAGGAGCCCGACTGGGCCGCTCCCGTTCTCTGGAGAAGCGAGTTCCGCAACATCCTGGCGGGATACCTTCGACGGGGGACACTGGATTTTGCCCAGGCGACCGTATTGCAGGCGGCGGCGGAGGCGCTGCTTGCCGGGAGGGAGTTCGAGGTGGATTCGATTGCGGTCCTGGAATTGGTGCGCGACAGCAACTGTTCCGCCTACGATTGCGAGTTTGTGGCGCTGGCCAGGAAGCTCGGAGTCCGATTGGTCACGATGGATGCGAAGCTGATCCGCGCCTTTCCGGGGGATGCCGTTTCGCTCGCGGAGATCGTCCGACCGCAGTCGGGTGCATCTTGATCTGTTGTCACGGATGCGGGCCCGCTGCCCTCAGCGGGCGTTTGCTCATCGCCGCCTGAGGACGGGTGGGCCTGCACGCATGACAAACTCAGGATGCACCCTCACTTTGGTCGGGCGGGGGAACGTGCGTGGGAAGTTGAATGCCCACGAAACACACCAAACACACGAACCAGAGCAGTTCCCGGTTCTCATTGGTGTGCTTCGTGTGTTTCGTGGGCACCTCCCCCAGATGGAACGGCCGCGGCCCCCGAAGGCCATCCGATCCCCAGACCCACGCCCAGGAGCACGATCACCAAGAATCCAAGGACGGGTTTGCGGTTCATCGAGATTCTGGACCGGTCCCCTTGCCGGTCGTTTCGGTTGGGGAGTCGGCTAGGGTCCCCGGTTCGCGGAAGGGGGTCTTCCAAAGTCCGCGCCAGGTCTGGAACTCCGGTTGATCGAAGCCAGCGAGGCCGAGTCGGAGGTTCTCCGGGTCTGGGCGAAGGCGGAAGGTCCTGAAGATCCGATCCCAGAACGAAAACAGGGAGGCGAAGTTCGAGTCGGTCTCCGGTTGATCCTGCGAGTGATGGATCTTGTGCAGGATGGGCGTGACGAAGATCAGTCGAAGGCCGCGTTCGATGGGGGTGGGCAGGCCGATGTTGGCGTGCTGCAACTGGACGAAGAACTGGAGCAGCGTCTCGTACACCACGATCTCGGCGAAGGTGATTCCGAGCAGAGGGATCAGGGCGATGCGCAGCACGGAGGAGATGCTGATCTCGACCAGGTGGAATC
>CAMCFL010000446.1 GCA_945873715.1 Akkermansia muciniphila | reverse complement strand
GGGTTCGCCCCGAGAAGGGGCCTCAGGGAACCATCGCCTACTTCATTCAGGTGGAATCCAGCGAACCGGGGGCACGGGTCGAGGTGAACGAAGACATCGTGGGGAAGACACCTCTCCAGGTGCGAGTCTGGGGAGACCGGGACGGCACGTTTCACAATTTCGGCAGCTCTGATTTCATCCTGCGGGTGTTTCCCGTGCGGGAGGGACAGTCGGTTCAGACCAAAGTCTTCCGGACTGGGGGTTGGTTTTCACAGGAGGATCGCGTGCCGAGCAGCCTGTTCTTCGATCTTAATCAGAAGTCCACCGGCGGTTTTTCCGTCGAGCCTGGCAAACCTCGTTATTGATTCCTCATGAAGCATTCTACCCTGCGATTAGGCGTCGCATTCGTCGCTGTCGCGCTGGTCGGGTTGCTCGCCCCGCGCCTCTTGGTGCAGGCCCAAGGAACTCACGTCGCGACGGAGTACCTGACGATCCGCTGAGCAGGTCGCGAGAACACGCATGTGATCCGTCCGGGAGGAAAGGTGGAGTTCATTGGAAGCGAGATCCGCAAGCTGCCCCGACCGGACCGGTGCGATGAGCGATCGTTCTTCATGAATGCGGCGATGAACGGGTTGGTGAAAGAGGGTTGGGAGTTCGCCGGAATGACACCCGACGACATCGTGATGCGACGCACGGGTCGGTGACGCAGAAGACCCAGCAGGGTGACCGTCCCGTCCGAGGAGGGCAGGGGATGGGCGGCTCGCCCGTCCTTTCCAGGCCTGGCCGCCGACAAGCCTGCTTTATTGGGCCGTCTCCGGCTCAGAATCCTTCGCGGACGCGGTAGAAGCGGTGTTGGCGTGCGACACCGTCGATGTACTCGAAGGATCCGTCCAGGATCCGGAAGTTCGTCAGGCCCTCCCACCCGGCTCCGAGTTGGCTGGTGGCTTCGAGGACGTAGTTGATCCCGACATCCCCGGTAACCCGGATCGCCCAGCGTCCGTCGGCGGTGGATGTCAGCGTGAGTTCGGGTTTCTGGACCGTTCCGGCCGCAGTGATCCGAGTCTGGGTGACGCGGGAGAATGCGACCAGCAACGTCGATCCAGGCAGTGTCGTGGTGTCGCGGGTGGTCGGATGGACGAACTCGAGTTCGACCTCGTAGGTCCTGCCGGGGCGCATCGTACCCGATGGAATCGTCACGGACGTGGCCGTTCCATTGAGGGCTTGGCCGGTGAGGAAGTCCGGGGTTCCGAAAACCGCGTCATCGTCCGTCTCCGTGCTGACCCACAGGCCGATGAAATCATTGGCGGTCCCACCCGCCATGGGCTTCCACGAGAGGGTGAGAGGTTGGGACGGATCAAAGGACTGGGCGGCGGGCAACTGGAGGAACTCGGGGACGGAGGGAAAGGCGTCGGCTGGCACGCTGAGCGACATCGTGCGAGTTCCCTGATGCACCGTTTCAAGGGTCAATTGATAGGTGCCGGGGGGCGCGACGCTCTCGAGTTCTTCCTTCGAGTTGAGCTCGATCTCGATCCCCAGTCCGTCGCCGTCATCGTACTCCAGGGCGATGCTCTCGCCGGAGGGGATCCTCAGCGTGCCTTCGAGAATCGTGTTGTAGGCGGTTGAATCGGCGAAGGCACCGGCACCGTAGCCACCCCCCCGGAGCGGCGCTCGGGGATGCCTGTCGGTGATTGGGTGAAGCCCTCGCTCTTGTACACTCCCGCCATTCCGATGTCCGGCGTTCCGGAGGTGTCGGCGATCGAGGTGGTGAACGAACTCCCGGGATCAAACGGGAGCGTGTTGCCGGCAACATCCCGGAAGCCGTTTCGATTCAGTTGCCAGGAAATCTGCGTTCCCGGCGGCAATGGCTCCGGGTAGAGGCAGAACAAAACCCGTCGATCCCCGCTCCATCGGTAGGTGAACCGCGAACCATCCACCCCGGTCCACTGGATCGACTGGACCGTCTGCATGGGTTCGCTGAATTGGAATGCCATCGCCGATTGGCGGGAGACCGGCCCGTCGTCGGCGGACGGACTCGAAACCCACAGTTGGGGGGGATCCACATCGACCATGCCACCGGTGACGATGGGGAAGGTGGTCTCACGGAAATAGGCTCCGATCGCCGGGACACCCTGTCCGTAGGAAGACTCATCCAGATCGACAATCCGGGCGAAGAGCAGGCGCCCGACGTAGCTCTGTCCGGACGCCAGGCGACCGACCGGGACGGTCACCGAGGCGGAGGTTCCGTTGAGCGCTCCGGGTTCTCCAGGTCCGGCGGTCTCGAAGACGGTTTCCTCGCCGGTGCCCGAAATCCGACGCACCTCCAGTTGGATGAAATCGCTTACGGTCCCTCCGGTGAACCCTGGCCACGAGACCACGAGGGGATCCCCGGCGGTGACGTTCTGAAGCGCGGCGAACTGGTTGAGGGTCGGGATCGGGGGATAGGCGTCCGCGCTGAGTTCAAGGGTCACCGATCGCACCCCGTCGTTCTTGCCGGTCACGGCCAACGTGTAATTCCCGTTGGGGAAAGCCGCATCGAGGGCTGCCTTCGAGCTGAAGGCGGCGCTGTAATCCAGACTCTCGCCGTCCGCCAGCAGGGGGGTAGTGGATTTGCCGGCCGGCGTCATGGTGGCACCGAGGACACTCCCCGCGCCGCTCATGTCGATAAAGGCGCTGAACTGAAAAGGATCGGACCCAAGAACCACTGTCGAGGGCCCCGACTGATGATGGGCGACGCCCTTGACGATGCCCATGAAGGCGACGTCCTGAGCCCAGAGGCACCCTTCCGTCGCCATCACGGCGAGCGCAAAGACTCCGACGAATTTTCTCATGGGCGATTGAGGTCGCATCCGCTCTCACACTGCAACCTCGCTCTTGCCATTTTCGGGGCTGGAATTGGGACGGTCCAACCACCCTGCGGGCCTTCAACGCTTCGGAATTCGATGCCATCGTCGAGAAGGCTCCCAAGGTCTAGTGGGACGGCCGTTCCTGCCAGCGTTGCCACTCCAGTCCCGGGCGATCGACGCGGAACTGGACCACTCGCATCGTCTTTGCCTCGGTGACGTAGGCCGTGCGCCCGTCCGGTCCTCCGAAACAGAGGTTGGAAGGGTTGGGTCCGAGGACGTCGATCTCCCGCAGGGTCTTTCCGGCGGGCGAGAGCTTCACGACGGTTCCCTTGCCATGTCGGGTGACATAGAGATTGCCGTCGAGATCGCAGCGCATGCCGTCGAATCCGAAGTCCTCGAAGCGTCGGACCAGACGCTTGCCTGAGAGCGTTCCGTTGCTGGCGCGGTCGAAGGCCCAGAGATTCCGCTGCACGCTTTCATTGACGTAAAGGGTGCGTCCATCCGGGCTGACCTCGATGCCATTGGTGGTTCCCATGCCGGAGGCTTCCAGATGGGTCGTGCCGTCGGGGGTGATGCGCCACAACTGGCCGGTGCCGTCCTTCCAGTTGGGGTCGCTGGCGTAAAGCGTTCCGTCGGGCGCGATGGCCAGGTCGTTGGGTTGGTTCATCGCCGGGTTGTGCGCGAGGACGGAAACGGCGCGGGTGGCGGGGTCGATCCGGAGCACGTTGTGTCCGGTATAGTCGGCGACGTACATGATCCCGGCGCGGTCGAAGCGGATGCCATTGCCGGCGCTGCCGGTGGGCAGGGCGACAAACTTTTCCGCGCGGCCATCCGGGGTGACGCGGGCGATGTTCCGGGCCTCCTGGAAGCTGACGCAGTAGAGATTGCCGGCGCGGTCGCAGGCCGGGCCTTCGATGCCGTTGGTGAAATCTCCGGAGG
>CAMCFL010000445.1 GCA_945873715.1 Akkermansia muciniphila | reverse complement strand
TGGGAAACCTTCACCGATGCGGTCATCCGCGAGGTCACCCGACTCCCCCTGCGCGTCGTGTTCCTGCTCTGCGGCAATGACGCGAAGCGGAAGATCCCGCTGATCCCCGCGGAACCCCACCGGATCGTCGCCTCCGCCCATCCCTCTCCCCTGTCGGCCCGTCTGTTCCTGGGCTGCCGCTGCTTTTCCGCTGCCAACCGACATCTGACCGAAGCCGGCATTGCCCCGATCAATTGGTGCATCCCGGAGTTGAAGCCCGGCACCACCGGCGAACTGATTTAGGCTCGCGGCGGGGGGATCGGCAGCCTGCCGGTCCGTCCCCTCTCCGCGTCCTCCGCGCCTCCGCGTGAAATCGGTCCGTTCCAGACCCGGTACCGGAGAGCCGCCGGCACCACCGATCACCGTGCCGCCGCCGGCCGGACCGCAAGCCAGGTCGCGCCCAGAGTCACGACCCCCCCGATGACTTCGATCAGGCTCAGGTGTTCTCCGAACAGCGCGATCCCACCGAGCGCGGTCATGACGGGCAGGATCATCTGGATGGACGAACCCGTCGCCACCGAGAGCAGGCCAAAGCCATGGGTCATCGCAATCTGCGCCACCCCCACGAAGACCGCCGCCAGCACGAGTCCGGCGACCACAACCCACGGCAGGTCGCCCAGCTGCCCATGGCAGAACGGCAGCGCCGCCGCCAACGACCACAGGCACTGCGACCCGAAGACCATCGAAGCGTGTTCGCTGTGGCGCAGCATCCGGATGATCACCACCGCGATTCCCGCCACCACGGCACCGAGGAGCCCGAGCACCTCGTATCGCGTGAAGCTTCCCTGAAAGGCCGTCTCGCCGAAAAACACTGCCAGGCCTGCAAGTGCAGCCCCCATCCACCCAAGTTGCACCCACGACAGCCGTTCCTTCAGCCAGAACGCCGCCATCACCGCGCCGAACATGGGATAGGTCAGGTTGAGGATGACCGCCCGCCCCACGCCCAGCTTCGAGATCGTCACGTAGAAGAGCAGGATCCCGACCGCTCCCACCGCGCCGCGGCCCAACACCATGGGCCGACACAGCACATTCACCGGATTGAACCCGCGTCCCCGGTAACCAATCCCTACGATCAACAGGCCCACCCCGCCGCGGAAAGCCGTGGCCACGAAGCCGTCGGCGGCCGGCGTGTGCAGCGACACGGCGCGCAGCACGAGCACGTTGGCGGCGAAGAAGACGACGGAGAGCAGCATCAGCAGGATGCCGCGTTGGTGACTGGATGGATCGGAGGTTCCCATGGCTTGACGGGCTCGTCCGGGGGCCAGGGGAGAGTGGGAACGAACACCGGTCCGGCCAGCCTCCTCGGCTTCCGGACCATTCGCTCTGCGCCTCAGGCAAATCGTCCGGGACCCGTCGCACGACGCCAGACGGCGCCGTGACGGCAAATGACCGGAAGTACGATTGCGAAACGCAACATGAGCACCTTTGCTAGGGAGGTTCCCCACGCCGGTCAAACCAGAATTCCCGAACGGCCCGAATCGCCACGGGATGCACGTGACGTCCGGCCTCCCCATTCGGAATCCCGTCCCGACGCCGGAGGCGTCACGGAACGTAGCCGGCGGTCGCCCGACCGCCGGATAGCGGATCAAACAAGCCAAACGACCCCGACGGGGTCGCGCCATCGGTCCAGGATCATCCAATAGTCAACAATAGAGACGCGACCCCATTGCCCACACCAGGAAGAAACGGTTGGCCCACGAATCACACACAGCACACGAATCAAGACGCTGCCGGTCCTGCCCTACTCCGCTTCTCCGCCTTTCCGCTCTTCCGCGGCGGTTGTCCACCCGGACGCCGGAGGCGTCCCGGATTGTAGCCGGCGGTCGAAGACCGCCGGATAGCGGATCAAACAAGCCAAACGACCCCGACGGGGTCGCGCCATCGGTCCAGGATCATCCAATAGTCAACAATATAGACGCGACCCCATTGCTCACACTGCGAGTCCGACTCCCACAAGGCAATCGCCCACGAATCACGCGAAGCACACAAACCAGCGCCTTCCTTCGCGTGTTTCGTGTGATTCGTGGGCAATCACCTTTCCAACGCGCGAGCAACCGAAGACAGCCACATGGCCGAGCTGGAGCGGCTCCCCAAGAATGCGTAGCGTGCGGTCATGGACCTTCCCGACTGCAATGATCCGCGCGTTGCCATGGCGGCCGAACGCACCTTCCTGGCCTGGGTACGTACGGGCGTCGCGCTCATGGGCTTTGGATTCGTCGTGGCCCGGTTCGGGATCTTTCTCCGGGAACTGCTGGCGACGGGCACGGTCGTCACCCACCCGCGCCATGCGATCTCGGTGCCGATGGGGGTCTCACTGATCGTCCTCGGCATCGGAGTGACCGTGGGCGCGGCGATCCGACACCAGCGTTACCTGCGCGCGCTGAAGAAAGGTTTGCTTCCGAAACCGGGCGATCCGTGGTTTGCAATCCTGGTCGCCGCGTTGCTCGGCGCGATTGGCGTGATCCTGGCAACCTACCTGGCGCTGATCTGAAGCCAGGGATACCCAGGTCGAAGACCGGAGGATGATCCGCAGATGGCGCAGATGGCGCAGATCATCAAACCGTTCTCCGCCGAATCGTTCGCAACCTCAGGTCGCGGCAGGGTTCCCGCCCAGGACGCTCCTTAGTGCCTCCCCATCTGCGTTGTCTGCCCCATCTGCGGATAACCAACTGCCGCCTCCCTGATCACCGACCCGCCTGCAACACGGCCGGGAACTCCGGGCGGAGCACTTCGACCGCCGGGGTCGAGATCTGGACCAGATGCTCCGGTAGGATGCCGAGCCAGAGCATGCCGACCACACAGACCAAGAGCGCACCCCGGACGGCCCAACTGGTTGGGATCGGGGAAAGATCCGCCGGTTTGCCGCCCCAGTAGATCGCCCGGATGACCCCGAAGTAATAGTAGATCGAGATCACCACGCCGATCACCGCGACGGCGAGCAGGACGTAATAGAGCGGATCCAGCGCACCGAGCGGGATGATGGATTTCAGCAGGAGGAACTTCCCGACGAATCCGGCCAGCGGCGGGATCCCAGCCAGCGAGACCATGGAGAGAGTCAAGGCCCCGGCCAGGATCGGGGAACGCCTTCCAAGACCGGCGAGCGAGGCGATGTCGTCGGACTCGGTCCGGGACAGGATCACGCAGAGGACGGTGAAGGCGGCGAGAACGGTGAACAGGTAGCCGGCGATGTAATAGATCATGCCAGCGGCACCGGCCTTGGAGACGGCGGCGATGCCGAGGAGGAGGAACCCGGCATTGGCGATGCTCGAATAGCCCATCAACCGCTTGATCGAACGTTGCGGGATGGCGCAGAGGCTTCCGTAAAGGATCGTCAGGCCCGCCAACACGGCGAAGACGTGATGCCAGTGGGCAGTGATGGCCGGAACCGCAGAGAACAGCACGCGGAGGAGCAGGACGATTCCTGCCGCCTTGGAACCCACCGCGAGGAAGGCCGTCGAGGGCGCCGGTGAACCCTGGTACACGTCCGGTGCCCAGACCTGGAACGGGACCGCCGCGATCTTGAAGAGGAGTCCCGACAGGACCAGTCCGAGGCCAACGAGGAAGATCGGATTCGTCGCGAGGGTCTTCTGGGCGGCGGCGATCTCGTTGAAGTTGGTGGTCCCGGCGGAACCGAACACCAGGGCGATGCCGAACACCATGAAGGCCGAGGCGGTGGCGCCGAGGATGAGGTACTTCACGCCCGCTTCAATGGAGGCGGCACG
>CAMCFL010000444.1 GCA_945873715.1 Akkermansia muciniphila | reverse complement strand
CTGGCTGGAAGCTGGGAATCCCGTCGCGCGGGTGATCGCTGCACATCGCGTGGCGCAAGCTTCGGGAGGGGATTCGACGGGTCGCCGGACGGGAAAGCTGGCGCTGGTCCGTAGCCTGCTGAATTCCGGGCTTTCGGAGTCCAAGGTTTGGGAGGTGTTGCGCCTGATCCACTGGCTGCTGGCGTTGCCGGCACCGGAAGAGTTAACGTTCCGCCAGGAACTGCGAAAGCTACAACAGGAGACGAGTATGCCGTACATCAGTACCTACGATCGATTGGTCCGGGAAGAAGGCCGACAGGAAGGCCGACAGGAAGGCTGGCAGGAAGGCCGGCGGGAAGGTCGGCGCGAGGGGCAGGATGCCGGGTTGCGGGAGGGCCGGATCGCGGCGCTTCGCGAATTGTTGGTTGAGGAGTTGACCGAACGATTTGGGCCTCCTCCCACTGTGTTGATCACACGCCTCGATCGGATTGAGGACGAAGTCCATCTTCGCCACTTGATCCGTACCGCGCTCATCACCCCTTCCCTTGAAGACTTTGCGCAGGCTCTGTCCCCCGACTGATCGGAATCGATACCCGGGAAAGAAGTGGTCCCGTCCCAAGAAGAACAGGCGGGACCCCATTCCCAAAGCTCGTGCGCAGCATCGCTGGAATGAGGCTGGGGCAGATCAAGGCCGCGCAGAACTCGTCCCCCGCGTGCGCTTCCCTGCGACGGGCTACGGCTTGGATTTTGGCGCTGCCTTCGATCGGGCGTCGCGGTCTGCCTTGCGGGCCGTGGCAGGTTCCGGGAACGCCACCTCGTTCGTCGTGTACAGGCTGGCCTTGGGTGCCCCGAGTTCCCACGCCTGCGGATTCAAGCTCAGATCGCGGGTCAACCGGGCCGAGATGCCTTCGGCTTCCTTCGGGGTGTTGACGATGAAGGGACGGATGATCACCACCAACTCGGAACGTTGCTTGGTCTTGGTGTCGCGCCGGAAGGCCGCACCCAGGATCGGGACTTGCATGAGATAGGGAACCCCGGACCGATCCACCGACTCCAGTTCCTCGATCAATCCACCCACCACCACCGCCTGCTCATGCTGGGCAATGAAGGTGCCGCTGACCGTGCGCGACTGGACGGTGTCGACCGCCTGGCTTCGGAAGCCGCCGCCTTCGGTCGGAACAGGGATGGTGGCGCCGTTCTTCCGCAAGGTGGAATTCTCCTGGACCAACCGCAGCGTGACCGTGCGGTCGGCGTTGATGTTGGGCGTGAGCAGGAGGGTGGTGCCAACCGGACGGAACTCGAGTTGGGCATTGGCCGACTGCGCGATCACGCCATTGCCGCCGGTGGGAATGGAAGAACCACCGCTGAACCCGCGGGTAATGGGAACTTCTTCCCCGACGAACACCCGGCTGACCTCGTTGTTGACCGTCAACAGCACGGGACTGGCCACCGCGTTCAGCCGCCCCTTGGTCTCCAGCAACTGCATGCGGGCCCTGACATTCTGGCCGAGATACTGGAAGACCATGGCTTGGGCATCGACGCCGCCCCCGCCGGGATTGAAGTTGGGCGTGCCCGCGCTGGAGATCGAAGCCGGCGGGAGGATTTCACCCGTGTTGAAGGCACCGTTGGCCTGACCATCCCCCACCCCCTTGAGAAACGAATAGTCGAAGGCCGAAGTAAACCCATCGCCCAGGGTTACACGGAGAACCCGGACATCCAGGAGAACCATCGACTGGGGAACATCCAGCTTGGTGACCAGATTGCGGATGTCAGTAATCGCGCTCTCGTCTGCCGTCCGCAACAGGAGCTTGTTCTGCCGGCGCAACACCGTGACATGGATGGTCACCCGCCGACCCAGCGCCTGGTCCACCCGCTCCACCGCGGTGCCAAGTTCACCCTCCTGCTGGGCATCCGACAACGTCTGGACCTGCTCGGCATTCAAATTGGGATTCGACAGGGTCTGCTGCGGTTGCTGGAGGTTCTGGGTTTGCTGGCGCCGGCGCTGGGACTGGCCGCCGCCCATTCCCATTCCCATTCCGTTCTGCATGCCCATGCCGCCCATCCCTCCACCGCCGCCCCGCCCGCCGAAACCGCCGGAACCTCCACCCATGCCACCGGAATTGCCTCCGAATCCGCCGCCACCACCCCCTGACTGCCCGCCCGAACCGGCACCGAGGCCGGACGCCCGCTGGTCGATGACGTCAAAACGGGTGAACCGCTGCTGCAACTCCATCATGGCCTCCATGTCATTGTCGCCAGTGCTGACTTCAACCCGATCGCCGTAGAGGTCGGAGATGGCGTTGGCGATGTCGAAGGCGTTTGGGTACAGCAGCGTGAAGATCTCCGTGCGCTCGTCCCGGAACGAAGCGAGGTCCTTGCGGAATTCACCCACCGTATAAACCCGGACGATCCCGGTCTTCTCATCCTCCCTCAGCCAGAGGCCATTGGCCGTACACAGCGTCTCCAGCACCGACTGCACCGGAAGGTTGGCCAGGTACAGCGTGACCGAATTCGTCCCGGCAGCCGCGGTCGGAGCAATGTTCAATCCCGTCAACCGGGACAGGGTCCGGGCAACGTCACCGAACGCCGCAGATTGGACGTCGATCAGTCGAACGATCCGCTCGGGTGGTTTGGCCGCCCGGAACTGCTCGATCTCCGATGGGGTCGCATTCGTTCCCACCCCGAAGATCTCGACCTTGAGCAGACGTCCATTGCCCACCCCGCTTCCACCCCCGCCTTGCAGGACTCCCTGCAGACCGGCACCGGCAACGGTCGGATCCCGGAGCGCATTCACCGCGTTGTTGAGCCGGACTTCCACGATGGGAGGTTGGGCGAGCATCACCCCGGCACCGACCATCGACGCGAAGGACGCGGCGAGACGGCTCCAGGAACGGACGAAAAAGGGATTGATCAAGATCATTTCTGGGAGCCGGCAGCGGCGTAGATGGTGAGGAAGAAAGTGATGTAGACGAAGCCGACCACGCCACCGACAAAGATGATGATGGCCGGCTCGACGATGGCGGCGAGTTGACGGATCAGGACGGCCAACTGGTTCTCGAAGAAGCGGGCGACTTCCTCCAGCACGTCGTCCAGACGACCCGAAGACTCACCCACCGCCACCATCCGGCCCAGCATCGGCATGAAGCCCCCGGGCTCGACCAGGGCTTCAGCCAGGGATCCCCCTGCGAAGACCCGCTGACGGGTCTTGGCGACGATTCCCGAGAGATGTTTGTTGGTCCCCAGGGATTCCATGGTGCGCAGGGCATCGAGCACCGTCACACCAGACCGCAGCAGGATGGCGAGAGCGCGGGCGAAGAGGGCGGTACCAGCCACCCGCATGACTTTTCCAATCAGGGGAACGGCCAACACATACCGGTCAATGGTGCCACGCAATGCCGGCATGTGGGTGGCGAAGATGAGCCCAACCGCCACCAGCACGATGGCGACGACCAGTGCGGTGCCATTGACCCGGAACCAAATCGAGAGATCCATCAGGAAGACCGTGGTCGGAGGCAGCTTGCGTCCCAGGGCCTTGATGAAGATCTCCAGCTTGGGAATCACGTTGAGCACCATGAACAGCGATACCCCGATGGCCGCCATCAACGTGATGAACGGGTAGGTCAACGCGGTCAGGACCTGCTGCACCAGGTGACGCCGCCGTTCCATCGCCTCCGAGGCCCGCACGATGACCACATCCAGGTTACCGGTCTGCTCACCGACCTTGACCAACTGGATGGTGAGATTGTTGAAGATCTTGTGCTCGGCCAACGCGTCGGCAAAGGAACTGCCTTCCTCGAT
>CAMCFL010000443.1 GCA_945873715.1 Akkermansia muciniphila | reverse complement strand
GGAAAGGGAGGCGGTCTTCATGGGGGGGGCGAGGAGAGAGGCTGGAGCGGAAAGGCAGGGGGGGGAGAGAAGTTTACTTGGTGGAGACGATGGGCGTGCCCTGTTCATCGGTCAGGCGGAGCTGGAACTCCCATTCCTTGGTCCAGTCCTCCTTCTGCTCGTTCTGGCAGCACTTCACCAGGATGACATTGCGACCGGGCTTGAGCCCGGCAGCCAGGCGGTACTGGTCGATCTCCATGTTGCGATGATACTCATCGCGTTCGAAAAGGAGCTTGCCGTTCAGCCAGACCTTCCAGCCGTTCTTGCAACCGAGCCGGAGCTGGACCGGACGCACCCCCTCCGACCAGAACTCGGTGTAGGCATAACCGCTGACCTCCTTCAGGTCGGTGAAGGGCTTGTTGAAATCGATCAGGCCATAGTCGTCCTTCGACTCGAATTCAACCCAGCGGACCTTGGCGGTCTTGCCATCGAGTTCCGCCTGGAGATCGATCGTTTCCTCCGGGGGAAAAACCTTGGCGAATCCCGCGCCCGCAGTGTTGTCGAACGGGCCGATCAACTTCCACTTCGTCACCCAGCCAAAGACCTTCTGCAAATCCACCTTCTCCTTGAGGTCGGCGAGCTTCTTGGCGATGTCATCGATCTGGTCGGCTTCACGGGCGTGACCCAGCGCCTCGCGATAGGCGGCCACGGCGGCGGGCTTGTCGCCCTCCACCTTCGCGGCGGCGGCCAGCACCTGGAGTTGCACAGCGTCCCGACGCAGCTCGTTGGCCGGATCGTTCACGAAGCCCGGGAGCAGCCGTTGGGCACGCTCCGGTTCGGCGCGCTGGATCAATTCGTAGGCGAGCCGCCGCGCGCGCGGGTGATGTCGGGTGTCCTTCAGGAACGCTTCGAGTTCCGTCACCGGCAACTTCTTGCCGGCCGCACGCCCCCGTTGCTCGATCGATTCCACGGCCGAACGCAGCCAGTTCAAGGCGTAGTCATTGGCCCCATCCATCGACTCCAGGATCCCGGGGAGCAACGACAACGGCGCGGACGCCACTTCCTTGAAGGCCGCGGTCGCGGCGGCGTTGCCCTTGCCCTCAGCCTCGACTGCACGCAGCACCTTCACCTGCTTTTCCAGTCGTGCGGGCAAGTCCGCTTGAAGTCCTACGTCCAGGATCAGAAGGGCCAGACCGACGGCAGCAGACCGACGAAATTGCATGGTCGGGAAGCTGACGCGGCAGGATCGAACTGCCAAGCGGCGAGTGGGGCCAACGAGTGGTGCCGGAGCCGTCTTGACCCTGTCCCCGATTGGGAAAGGGGATGGCATCCATGACTCCACGCCGGGGTGCGACCCGATCCGGGGTGACGATCACACTTTGGAAAGTGTGATCGTCCCAAGGCGACGGCGGGCGGATGCGGCCGTCTGTGGCGGGACCCGAGCGCGGATCACACTTTGGAAAGTGTGATCGTCGTCTGCGGTGGCGCTACGGCCGCGGAAGCTTCGGCGGGACGCGTGTCGAAGAGGCGAGTTCAACCGGCCCCCCTTGCCGCTTCGTGGAATTTTCGGCTCTCGGAGCAGACCGTCTGTCCTCGGGCAGCGATGCGACATCAACCGCCGCGGGCAGCGGCCTACCCTCGTCGCGCTCAACCCGGGATGCACCCGCACCGCCAGGGGGCGACGCAGCCGGGAGACGCGACCCGATCCCGGGATGACGATCACACTTTGGAAAGTGTGATCATCCCAAGACGACGGCGGGCGGATGCGGCCGTCTGTGGCGGGAACCGAGGGCGGACCACACTTTATAAAGGGTGGTCGCCGTGAGGGTGGTCGCCGTGAGGGTCGAGCGAATGATGCGGAGGACGTTTGGGAGGCTCCCCGATGCCAACCCGGAACTGCCCCGCGGGTCGTCCGCCCCCCGTTGATGACCCCTCCACCTGCGACGACTTGAATCTTGAAACTGAAATCTCCCGAGACTGCCGCTTCCCGCCCCACGATCCCGCCCCGCTTTTCCTGCGTTCCCCGGCTTGCCCATTGACAGAAGTCCGGTCACGGCCGCGAGCATCGCGCTCATGCACGCTCCGTACTGCCCATGGTTCATGCCGGTGCTGGGTCTCTGGCTTTCCGCCGGACTGACCTCGGCCAATGGCGTGCTGGAGTGGAACGGTCTCATGATCGATGCCATCCGCGTGGACAACAGCGGGCCCACCTTGTCCACCCGGAACCTGGCGCTGCTGCACACGTCGATCTACGACGCGGTCAATTCGGTGACGCGATCCCATCAACCCTACCGGTTCCAACCCGCCATCGACCCCGCCACCTCCGCGGAAGCAGCGGTCGCAGCCGCAGGTCACGCCATTGTCCAGGTCCTCTATCCGGCCTTTGCCGCCAGGGCCGACGACCTCCGGGACACCCAACTGGCGGCGCTCTCCCGGAACCAGGCGTGGACCAATGGCGTCGCCCTGGGAAGGCAGATCGCCCAGGCCATGCTGGACGCACGGGCATCGGATGGTGCCGGCACCCTGATCCCCTACATCCCCAGCGCCGACCCCGGCCAATGGCGTCGGACCCCACCCTTCTTCCGGCCGCCACTGGATCCCCATTGGGGGAGTGTGACCCCGTTCTGCCTCCCGGAACTGGAGCCGTTCCTTCCGCCGCCGCCACCGCGCCTCGACAGTCCGGAATACGCCGCCGCGCTCAACGAGGTGAAGGCCCTCGGCGCCCGCAACAGCACGGTCCGCACCCCGTTCCAGGACCAGACCGCTGTGTTCTGGTCGGACTTCAGCTACACCGCGATGCCGTCCGGACACTGGCATGAGATCGCGGCCACCATCGCCACCCAGCGTCGTGCCACGCTGGAGGAATCCGCCCGACTGTTTGCGCTGCTGGGCTTGGCCCAGGCCGACGCCGTCATTGTCTGCTGGGAGACCAAGTATCGCTACAATCTGTGGCGCCCGGTCACGGCCATCCAACGCGCCGACGAGGACAACAACCCGGACACCGAGAAGGACGCCACCTGGGATCATCGTCTGGGCTCCCCTCCCTTTCCCGCCTATCCCAGCGGACACAGCACGATCAGCAAGGCGGGTGCCCAGGTCCTGACGGCGTTCTGCGGGACCGACGCCGTTACCTTCGCCACCGGATCCGACTCGCTCCCCGGTGTCTTCCGCACCTTCAACAGCCTTCAGGCCTGCGCCGAGGAGGCGGGCATGAGCCGGATCTACGGCGGCATCCACTTCAACTTCGACAACCGCGGTGGACGGATCGCCGGCCGCGGTGTGGCTGATTTCGTCCTGGCAAACTATCTCCTGCCCCTCTCCAGCCTGCCGCGTCTCGCCTCGGTCCCGGTGAGGGTCGGTGCCAATCCCCAATTCCGTCTGCACGGGCGAACAGGCTCAACGCTCATGCTCGAATCGTCCACCGACCTTCGAACCTGGAGCGAAGTGGGAAATCACGAGGCGCAACTCGGGGGAACGACGGTGACGCTGGAAGCCGCCGGGGACGCCCGACTGTTCCGGGTCAGGGAACGGTGAGGCCGGAAGGAGCGGAGGGACAATCAAGGGACGAACTCCGCGAGTCCGCAATCCTCCGCTGCCAGACCAGAATGAGCCTCGTGACCTCGTCGCCTACCCGTAGGAGACGTCGTCAGGAGACTCTGATTTCCATTCGGTCGCACCCCGGCCCACGCACGTTCCCCGCCCGATTGAAGTGAGCCTCGTCACCTCGTCGCCTACCCGTAGGAGACGTCGTCAGGAGACTCTGATTTCCATTCGGTCGCACCCCGGCCCACGCACGTT
>CAMCFL010000442.1 GCA_945873715.1 Akkermansia muciniphila | reverse complement strand
CCAGCGCAAATCTGAGGGTTCGAAGGCAGGCGAAGCGGAAATCCAGGATCCAGCTCGTGAACGATCGTCCCGGTGGCCAGGGCGGGATCCAGTCCCCCGGCGAAACCGCTGGTGACGACCCATTCAATCTCCTCCGTCAACACGGCCTCGGCTACCGCCAGGGCCTTGCGCCGTCCCATGCCGGTAACCCAGATGTCCCCGGGGCCAACCCGCCACCCCAGTGCCCCGGGGATGGGCGGGGAAAGCGGGATGGGCGCGATGCCCCGACGGGCTCGGAGATCGAGAAATGGCCGGGCCTCTTCCGGCACGGCAAAGAAAAGGATCCAGCGGGAGCTCATGGGTCAGCTGTGGGACCGGAGATCTATCCGCAGATGGCGCAGATCGCGCAGATGCAGAGAGCCATTCCTCGCCAAGCCGTCTTCACCCGAAGGATGCGGGTGCCATTTCGTCTTGGACGGTTCCATATGCCTCCCCATCTGCGGAATCTGCGTCATCTGCGGATAAACAACTGCGGTTTGCCGGTTCAATTCAGCCCGAGATCCTCGGGGGCATCGGCGAGGATCCTTTCCTGCCAGCTTGGGCGCGATTTGAGGATGGTCCGCCAGAGTTGGGGTGGATCGACATCGAACACCAGTTCGAGCGAAGCAGGATGGGTCAGCCACGATTCGCGGCGCATTTCTTCATCCAGTTGACCCGGCGACCAACCGGCGTACCCGGCGAAGACCCGGACACGATGGGAGTCCTGCCAGTGGCTGCCGACCTGGATCAACTCCTCCAACTCATGCCCCAGTTGGACCTGATCGAGGACATTGGCGCAGGGCATGGCAGGGTTCGAGTGGAGGAAACTGAGGGCGGTCGGTTGAACCGGACCTCCAAGATACAGGGGTTCGTCCTCCAGACGCGGGGGCAGATCCTCGGTCAGGACCCGCCCGAGCCGCCGATCGTCGCGCTGGTTCAAGACCAACCCCATGGCACCCGTGGCATCGTGCCGGCAGACGAGGAGCACGGTCCGGTGGAAGTAGGATCCCCCGAGCCGCCCGCCGTCGAGCAGGAGACTTCCCTTCAGGGATTGAACTCGTTGTCGAGGCATGGCAGCAGGCTCGGGACCGGTTCAACGATCAATCGCGACCGATGTCCTGGGACATCTCCAGGCGACGGACGAACTGCGAGCCGGGAATCCACTCGGCGTGTCCATCGCAGAAGACCGCGTTGTAGCCGGCGTCCCCGTGATTGTCCCACTTGTCCGGGAAATCGTTCAGGCCGGGCGGAGACAACGCCTCCCCCCGGGGACCGCGCTGGGGTCCCTCGTCGGCATCGACAAAGATCCAGATGTTGGCCGGCCCGGGCTTTTCGCCCCGAGTGAGACCAAAGCGCGGCACGGTGTACTGGCGGGTGTAGGTATCGACCGTGGTGGTCGTCTTGGGAACGGCTCCGGCCGTCTCGGTTCCGATCACTCGCATGTGACCGTAGATCTCGTACGAGTACCCATTGGTCCACTTGTTGGGCGCCACATCGCGCAGGTCGGCCATGGTCACCACGCCCGTCGTGGGACTGGTCTGCTTGTTGGTGCGGACGTTGTTCTTGGTCGCCGGACAGATGAAGGTCCGGAGCGAGGGGATATACTTCGGGTACAGGAAATTGATGTCGTCATCGACGTAGCTGCGCAGGGGCGTGAAGCGGCCCTCGCGATCCTCGTCGGCGTACATGATGCAGCCATAGCCCATCTGCTTGACGTTGTTCAGGCAGGAGATCCGGACCGCGCGCTCCCTGGCCCGGGCCAACGCGGGAAGCAGCATGCCCGCCAGGATGGCGATGATGGCCACCACGACCAGAAGCTCGATCAGCGTGAAGCCGGAGCGATCCTGCGGCGAGGACACGGAGGGAATATTCATGGCATCAGGAAAAAGGGGTCTCCGGCAGAACCGGAGACCCCTGAGAATTGACCCGCCCGCCGGTTTCGGCAATCCGGGTCGCGCACTGTTACTGACCGAGGACCCGGAAGTATCCCTGGTCGCCGGACGCAGGGACCGTGGTGGTCTGGCCGTTGAAGGCAGCGCCTTCATTGACCCAGGCGCCAGTCAGGGTCGAGCGCTTCTGGAGCTGGAACGGAGCCGTACCACCCGTGATCGTCAGCTTGACGCTGCCTGCCTCCAGCGCAGCAACCACGCTGGTGATGGGCGCGCCACCCGCTGTTTGCAGGCCGAGGCTGACCGGGCCGCTGACCGCAGCGCCCGGAACCGCGAGGAGATTCGCGTTCCCGGTGATGCCGTCGTCCTTCATGTAAGTGACGACCGCCACCAGCTTGGATCCGCTCGGGACCGAACCCGCGGGAACGGCAAACTTGAACTTGCCGGTCTCAGGATCGAGATCCTGGCCTTCCGTCCCCTCGGAACCACTGGCAATCCACTTGCCGGGCATCGGGCGCTCCGCCGAAGCGCTCAGCGGGTCGGCGACATAAAGATCGACGACATGAAAGACGAACGGATCGCCCTTCGCTGCCGGCACCGTGCCGCTGACCTCATTGTTCGCATAGCCGGTCACCGCCGGGAGCGGCTGGGTCGGATCCACCAGCACGTCCGCGTAGTAGGCTTCGTAGGTCCGTCCGCTGCTGCCCTCGGGGAACGGGAACGAATCGAATCCGTTTCCAGAGAGGGTATTGCCGCGGGCGGCGACCAGCACGGTGGCACCGCCACCGAAGAACGAATCGCCCGTCACGCCGAAGACCAGGTTCCCTTCAACCGCGTCGCTCTTGCCGTCGCCGTTGGTTCCCACCACCACGCCGGCCGTTCCCGGGACGTCGATCAGGTCAGGGTCCGGCCGAACCGTGGACTTGGGCGCGAGCGTGGTACCGTCGATACCCACCCCGAAATGGTTTCCAGCAACGGTCAGCGACCGGGCGTCGCTGTAGAATTCGATCAGGTGGTCATAGACAGCATGGCTGAAGATGTTCCGCTCGTTGGCATCGTTGACGCCATTGCCGTCGGTGCCGATCACCGAGCCGATCGTCTGGCGACCGTTCTCGATGTTCTCGACGGAGGAATCACCCGCTCCACGACCGGAGTCGAGCTGGGCCTGATGGATCTCATCGACGCTGACGAAGCTCTTGCCGTCTGCGCGGACGTTGAAGTAATTGCCGGAGATCCGGGCACCCGGGAGTTCGAGGGCGAGGGCAATGTGCATGCCGGTCATGACGTTGAACTCGGCATTGTCGTTGCGTCCGTCTGAATCGGTACCGACCGTCAGGTAACCGGAGAAGGTGTCGACATTGGAACCATCGACGTTGACGCGATGACGGAAGCCGGCCACGGCGGATCCGCTGCCACTGACGGTGACGCCGTCCGGATCCAGTCCGAACCAGTTGCCCTGGACCTTCACGCGCTCGGCCTGCTTGACGAGGGCGATGCAATAGATGGAGGGATCCTCATCGCTTCCCGGCGTGTGACGACTGCGGAAGCTGAGGCCCTTGATGGTGACGTCGTCCGCCTCGTAGATGGCGAGGATGCCGTTCTCGGAATCGCCGTAACCGGGGAACGGAAGGCGGGTGGAACGACGCCGCGGGAGGGCGTCGGAACTGGCGTCCGCACCGGAGGAATCGAGGACGATCTTCAGTTGGGCATCGTTCCCTTCGAGGATGCCCAGGGAGTTGGGCCTGGCACCTGGCTGGCTGTAGCCATCGATGGTGAGACCAGACTTGGTGATCAGCGGATAACCTCCGAGAGGAGTCGTGATGACGTGAGGCCCGGCACCTGGGATGTTGAAGGAGATGATGTCATTCTCCTGCTGGCCCTGGAGCG
>CAMCFL010000441.1 GCA_945873715.1 Akkermansia muciniphila | reverse complement strand
GTGTTTCTCGTAAGGCCGCACTTCGCCAACCGGTCCAAGCGGATCATCAAGGCACCCAAGCTCTACTTCTGCGATCCCGGCCTGGCGGCGTGGCTCGTCGGAATCCGCGAACCCGGCCATGTCGCTTCACACCCGCTGCGGGGCGGACTGTTCGAGAACTGGGTGCTGACGGAATTGGCGAAGGAATTGGCGAACCGCGGGGACGAACCGGCCGTGCATTTCTGGCGGGACAAGGAAGGTCACGAAGTGGATGCCGTCGTGGAACGAGGCCCCGTCTGGCACGCGATCGAGATCAAGGCGGGTCGGACGGTCGCATCGGACTTCTTTGACGGACTGGACTTCTGGCGCCGCCAGGCACCGGAGGCGGACATCCGCCCATGGCTTGTGTATGGCGGTGACTCAACGCAACCGCGCGAGCGCGCCACCATCGTGCCCTGGACCGGAATCGAAAAGCTGTTGAAGGCCCTGTGATCGACCGCCCCAGTGCCGGGGGGATCGGCAGCCTGCCGGTCCAGGCCCCGACCCGCTGACGGAGTCCCGCCCATCCGCGTTCATCCGCGGTCCAACTTCACTGTCCGCCAACCTCCGGGACAGGGACCCATCGGCCGGCGTCAGAACACCAGGCTGACGTCGTTCGAGCAGGGGTTCCCGCCCGGCCCACACACGCGGTAGACCAGTGTCGCCGCGCCCTTCAGGCCGGTGTTGTCGCGGTAGGTTCCCCCGCCGGAATTGGGCACGTTCGTCGCGATCGCCTGGAATGCACCGCCGTTGAGGCTGCGCCAAACGGTGACCGTCGAGACACTCGCACCCCCGCTCCACGCGAGGTCGACCACGGCGGCCCCCTTCTGCCGGGAACCCGTCGCCGAGAGAGCGATTCCGTCCGGGGTCATGACCGGATCCGAAACCACCCAGGCCGATGCGTACGACGCCGTGAAGGCGCGCACGCGGTAGACGTAGGTCGATGCTGGGGTCGGCGTGCTGTCCAGAGAGGTTTGAACGCCGGCTGCAACCACCCCGATCGGCGCGAAGTTCACGCCATCGGACGACCGTTCCACCTCAAAGCCCGATTCATTGTTCGAGGCGTCGGTCCAGGAAACCCGGACTGTGGAGGGCGACTCGGCCACCGCCGACACCCCCGTCGGCGCCGTGGGCGGAGTGTCGTTCGGATCGAGATCGGTCTGGATCACCAATCGATCCACCGTCACCGCATCCAGCGCCCGGGCTCCCGCGGCACGGTTCGTATCCCGGACGCGAAGCCAGACGGTTCCGTCGGTCGTGGCGGGCAGCACCCCGATGAAACCGCTGCCGGCAGGAGTCCCGGACGGGACCGCGAAGGCACCCGACCACGTCGCGCCTCCATCCACCGACCACTCAAACGCGAACGCGTCGCCGTCCGTGCTCGCATCCGCCCCCACCGTCGCCAGAACCGAGACCGCCAGTCCGCCTCGCACATTGTCGAAGCGCCAGCGGTGCTCGAGTTGGCTGGTCCGCTGAGCCGGCTTGCCACCGGATTCAATCTCACGGATGGACTGCACCCCGCCGCCAACCGCATGGGTCGCCGTGTAAACACCGGTCACGGTCCCGAAAACCAACTGATCCGCCGCTGCCAGGGCGTACACGATGGGCGGCGGAGCCGTCACGGTGACGCCAACACCCGCGGATGACGTCTGGGCGCCCGAGTTGTCCGTCGCCACCGCCACCAGGGTGTGTCCGCCTTGGGCCGCCCCCTGCCAGGTCGCCGTGTAGGGAGCCGAATTGTCCGTGCCCACCAGCACGCCATCGGCGAAGAAGTCGACGGCCACAACCGTGCCGTCCGAATCCGACGCGTTCGCCGTCAGCACGATGTCCGTCCCCTGCTCAATGCTCGAGCCATCGGCCGGCGCGGTCAGCGCCACCGTCGGCGGCACGTTCGGGGCGACGACGCTGATCGACACCGCGCTCGAAGTCCCCTGCGCGCCAAGATTGTCGGTGACGACGGCGGTCAGCGTGTACCCGCCGGCCGACGCGCCACTCCAGGTCATCGAGTACGGAGATCCGTTGTCCGTGGAGAGCAGAGTGCCGTTCGCATAGAAGGCAACCGAAGCGACCGTGCCGTCCGTGTCGGCGGCATTCGCCGAAATGACGATGTCCGATCCCAGACCGAACGACGCCCCGTTCGCAGGCGAAGAGAGCGCCACCGTCGGGGGCACGTTGGGTTGCGACCCCTGTTTGACGAGGGTGAATGAGTCGTCAACGCTGCCGGTGCTCGTGAGGAATCGCGCATCCAGGCGGTTTCCGGACACATCGAGCACGAAGGAACCCAGCACGTTCAGCGAGACGAACATCGCAGGGTGGTTGAGCGTGCCGCCCGAGATCTGGCCGGCGCTGCCGGGGACCACGTACACTGCGCCCTCATGCGCCACCGGTCCGCCGCCGGACTTGGAATACGCGCCGGTCCCGCCCTCACGCCCGTCACCCCCATCCACCTTCATCGAGGGGGTAAAGGTCCCGGAGAGCCCATAGTGTCCGTCGATCAGGAACGACCGTTCGTAGCTGTGCGAGTGGCCCGCGAGGACCATGTCCACGCCGTACGCCTCCAGCAGCGGCAGCGCGTTCGCCCGCATCTCTCCCATCCGGCCGCCGCTGTCGGCAGCGTTGTCCGAATCGTGCGAACCCTTCGTGTAGGGCGGGTGATGGAAGAAGGCGATCGTCCAGTCGGCCGTGTTCTGCTGAAGGTCCTGTTCCAGCCAGTTGAGCATCGCGCTCCCGACCGCCCGACTCGACGTCATCGAGTCGAGGCAGATGAAATGCACGTTGCCGTAGTTGAAGGAGTAGTACTTCTCGGTCCCGGACGGCACCCCTCCCGCCTGCCCGGACGTCGGATGCGTGAAGATCTGGAAATACGGCGTGGTGTTGATGTCCGGGTTCGACAGGCTCGCGGTATCGTGGTTGCCAACGGTCGAAAAACTCGCCGAGGAGCGGAAGATCGTCGGATAGATGTTGAAGAAGTAGGACTGGTACTCGGGATCGGTGCCGCTGTTATAGGCGTTGTCTCCCAGCAACAGGATCAGGTCGGTGTACGTCGTCCCGGCGAAGGCGTAGTACGCATTCCGGACCGCCGCCTGCCCGCTCGAACCCGTGCCGGCATCGCCCAGCACCCAGAACCGCATCGTCTGCACCGTCCCGGCCACCGGCGGCGTGTAGAAGAAGTAGTCCGATCCGGACGCCAGGTCGCCGACCGCATTCCCGACGGCGTAGTAATAAAGCGTGTTGGGCGACAGACCGTTCAGCGTGACGACGTGGTCCGTGGCGGAAGCGGATCCGTTCACCGTCTGGGTCAGGTTCCCGGGCGAGGTCCCGAACCGCACCCGGCCATCCGTCGCGCTCCCGGTCCGCCATTGCAGCGTCATCGAGGTCGGCGACGCGTTTTGCAGGTACGGCCCGCGCGTGACCGTCGTCTGCCCCGGGGTCACCCCCACCAACTCCAGGTCGAAGCTGATGTCGCTGCTCGTGCCACCCGACTGGTGGATCTCAACCGCGAGCACATTGTCTCCCACCACCAACCCGGAAGCCGACAGACTTGCGGCCACGAAGGTCGTCGATTCCTCCGTCCCGCCGATCGCGGCAGATGCCGCCGTCGTCGAGGTGATCGTCCCCGTGGGCATGTTGTTCCGGTACACCTCCACCCCGTTGAGGTACACCACCACCCCATCGTCCCGCAGGACGCGCAGGTTCAACCCGGTGAACGCGGCTGGATTGGCCACCGGGAAGGACTTCCGGAAGTAGGTTGTGATGTACTTTGCCAACTCATTCGAGCC